>CAMNMC010000112.1 GCA_946544235.1 uncultured Lachnospiraceae bacterium
GAGATCAACAGAAGATTTGTTATAAAGATACAGGAGATGTATCCGGGCAATCAGGAAAAGGTTAAGTCAATGGCTATCCTTTACGACGGACAGGTTAAGATGGCTCACCTTGCCATCGCAGGTTCATTCTCAGTAAACGGTGTTGCCAAGCTTCATACGGAGATCCTCAAGAAGAGAGAGCTGAAGGATTTCTATGAGATGAGACCTGAGCAGTTCAATAATAAGACCAACGGTATTACGCAGAGAAGATTCCTTGCTCACGGCAATCCGCTTCTTGCGAAGTGGCTGAATGATAATATAGGTGACGGATGGATCACGGATCTTTCTCAGATCAGCAAGGTTAAGGTTCTTGTTGACGATCCTAAGTATCAGCAGGAATTCATGAATATCAAATATCAGAACAAGCTTCGTCTTGCTCAGTACATCAAAGAGAATAACGGAATCGACATCGATCCGAACTCAATCTTTGATGTTCAGATCAAGAGACTTCATGAATATAAGAGGCAGCTTCTCAATATACTTCATGTAATGCACCTTTACAATGAGCTGAAGGAAAATCCTGATATGGATATGATTCCGAGAACATTTATCTTCGGCGCAAAGGCTGCTGCAGGATATAAGAGAGCAAAACTTACTATCAAGCTTATCAATTCTGTTGCGGATGTTATCAACAACGATGCTTCCATCGACGGAAAGATCAAGGTTGTATTTATAGAGGATTACAGAGTATCAAATGCAGAGATCATTGTTGCTGCAGCTGATGTTTCCGAGCAGATATCTACTGCTTCACGTGAGGCTTCAGGTACAGGCAACATGAAGTTCATGCTTAACGGCGCTCCTACACTCGGAACAATGGACGGTGCAAATGTTGAGATCGTTGAAGAGGTTGGTGCCGAGAACGCATTTATCTTCGGTCTTTCAGCTGACGAGGTTATGAAGTACGAGCGCGAGGGTGGTTATAATCCTTGGGATATCTACAATTCAAACCAGAATGTCAGAAAGGTTCTTACACAGCTTATCAACGGTATGTACAGCCCTGACGATCCTGAGAGATTCAGAGATCTCTACGATTCGCTTACCAAGGAAGATGTTTACTTCATCCTTAAGGACTTCGATTCATACGCTGAGGCTCAGAAGAGAGTTGACGAGGCTTACAGAGATACAGCAGGATGGGCTCGCATGGCTATGATGAATACAGCATGTGCAGGAAAGTTCTCATCAGACAGAACCATCGAGGAGTATGTAAAGGATATCTGGCACCTTAAGAAGGTAAAGGTTGATCTTAAGAATACTTCGAAATAGATTATATTGATCGGTTAAATACATTAACAGCCGTATGGCATCTCATGAAAATGAGAAGGTCATACGGCTGTTTTTATGTTGACAAATTATATTTCATGTGGTAAGTTCAAACTGACTACAGAGTGTAGTCAGCTACGGATGCGAACATGGAGCGAATTGGGGAGATACATAACATCTTTATCGAATCTCATTTCGCCTTATAGTACAGCAAATTACAATTAAAGGTAGGATTGATATGGCGGAGATACAGCTTGGAGTAGTTGAAAAACAATTTGCAGATATGATTTGGGATATGGAACCGGTATCAACTTCTGATCTTGTAAAGGCGGCAAAAGAGAGATTTGGATGGGCGAGAACAACAACCTATACGGTTATTCACAGACTTTGCAATAAGGAGTTATTTGCTAATGAGGGCGGAATCGTAACATCACTGATCTCGCGGGATAATTTTTACACGCTGCAGAGCAGACAGTTTGTAAATTCTGCCTTTGACGGGTCGTTACCTAAGTTTCTTGCGGCATTTGCAGGAGAAAATAAGCTGACGAAGCAGGAAGCGGATGAACTGAGAAAGATGATAAACGAGGCGGAATAGGAAATATATTGGGGGTGTATTATGATCTATAATATCTTCCTGAAAATAATGAATATAAGCATATATGCAGGCTTTTTGATAATGATCGTAGCGTTACTGCGTTTAATCCTGAAAAGATTTGTGCCGAGGCGAATGATGCTGGTTCTCTGGGCGCTTGTGGCTATACGACTTATTCTGCCGGTCAGTATAGACAGCAGTTTCGGATTTCTTCCTTCTGAGGAAAGCCTGTCCTATCAGGAGGCGCTTGAAATCTGTAATATGCCGGACGATATGTTGAGGGAAAAAGGAACGGATGAGCTTTTTATGTGGGTTGTTAATTATCCATTCCTTGGAGATACAGCTGTCTTCGACAGTGCGCAGCAGGCACTTTCTGCATTGAAGGGGCATTCAAATATCTGTAATGAGTTTTTCTCTCGCAGTGATTCAATTCTGTGTATGCTTAATTATGCTAAAAAGCATGATAACTCTGATGAAGGAACAGAGAATGAAAAAGCATTCATCAGATGGTATCTGGAGACGATATATCCGACGATCGTGACTGATCTTTCACAATTAGTTGATAAGAAAGAAGCCTACAATGCTACCGTTTCCATGATAAAGGAAAAATATAAAGACAGAAATATAGTGCTGAAGGGTGAATATGACGAGAACGAAATGAGTGTATATTATAATCCGCAGAAGAAAAACTTATGTTATACCTTTGACATGGAAGGTGCTGTCAGCGGTAAATGGGATGATGAACTCAGCATATTCGTATTTACCCCTATCATTAACGTAAATGATATATCGGATATTGAGATAGCATCAACTTTGGGGTATTAGTATAGCAGCTTCGGAAGCTCGTCCAATGTGACTGTCAGCGGATTGTCATAAACTTTCTTTAAATATTCAAAACTTGTAAATTCCTCAGAGAGGCAATATATCTTAGACCAGGTCATAAAGCCTGCCCAGCCGAGATTTTCTTTATGAATTTCATCCGGATCGGGCAGGCTTCCTATTTCACTTATAAGAGTGATCTTAGTCTGCCCATTCCCAGGCTCTTTTCAGAGTGCCGTAATTCTCTTCGACCTCCTTCATACATTCATCGTCGGTATCCGTATAATTAATATTTGGAGAGTAAGAAAGAAGCTCAAAACCAAGGAGCGCAGGTTCTTTGCCGGTGATCTTCCTGATATGATGCAGCTCCTCCTGAGCCATGGTCTGGGTATGCTGCCCTGTTATCATCTTGTCAAATGAAATATCAGCGAGATAATTCATTACATTCTTTACGCATTCCTGTGAATCCGGATTTGACGGAACAGAGATCCTGTTGGTCATAGCTGTAGTATCCTTTCCTGTACTTACTGTCTTCATTTTTACTCGTTAAAATCATAGTTTTCCAGAATATAACTGTCAAAAAGGGGAAGAGTGAAATGTATGAAACCATATTTAGTGCTGTTTACTACTTTTGATTTTTTTACTACTGTTTACTACTTTTCAATATTTTTACTACTGTTTACTACTTTTCAATATTTTTACTACTGTTTACTACTTTTGTCAATCAAGCCGGGCCGGATGAAAAATAAAAAATAATGACATTTGAGTAAGATATTCAATTTTATTAATCACTAAAAAGTGATACTATATAGTGGAATGTATGTCCGTATTTGATAAATAAAGGATTTCAGATGGAGGAAGAAAGTTATGGGAACGAGAGAGCTTATAGATGAAGGAAGAACAGCGATTGGAATAGAATTCGGTTCGACAAGGATCAAGGCGGTTATGGTTGATGAAAGCGGAAAGCCGATCGCGCAGGGAGATTTCGGCTGGGAGAATCAGTATGTGGACGGAATCTGGACCTACAGCCTTGATATGATCTGGAAAGGTCTTCAGGAGACATACAGCGCGCTCCTTGCGGATGTTAAGGAGAAATACGGTACGGTCATAAGGAAGACCGGAGCGATAGGCTTCAGTGCGATGATGCACGGATATATGGCATTTGACAAAGAAGATAAGCTGCTTGTTCCTTTCAGAACATGGAGAAATACGATAACCGGTGAAGCGGCTGAAGCGCTTACCGCGGAGTTTGGCTTCAATATCCCTCAGAGGTGGAGCATAGCGCATCTGCATCAGGCGATACTGAATAAGGAAGAGCATGTGAAGGATATCGCATTCTTCACAACGCTTGCAGGCTATATTCACTGGCAGATGACCGGCAGAAAGGTGCTCGGAATAGGCGATGCATCCGGAATGTTCCCAATCGACAGCAGAACCCGTGATTATAATAAAGATTATATGGATAAATATGACATTATACTTGAGAAAAACGGGCTTCCTTTCAGGCTTGAAAATATCCTTCCGCAGGTGCTTCCTGCAGGCGGGGATGCCGGAACTCTTACTGCAGAGGGTGCGGCAAGGCTTGACGTAAGCGGCAATCTGGAGGCAGGAATCCCTGTCTGTCCGCCTGAAGGAGATGCAGGAACCGGAATGGTGGCGACGAACAGCGTTGCAGTAAGAACCGGAAATGTTTCTGCAGGAACAAGTATTTTCGCTATGGTTGTTATGGAGAAGGCACTTTCAAAGGTTCATCCGGAGATTGATGTTGTTACAACTCCTGTTGGTGATGATGTTGCGATGGTACACTGCAATAATTGTACCTCTGATATAAATGCATGGGCTCGCGTTTTCCGTGAATACAGCGAGGCTATGGGTATTGAGGTTGATACAAATAAACTCTACACCACCATGTTCAAGGCTGCACTTGGTGGCGCGCCTGACTGCGGCGGACTTATGGGCTTCAACTATTTTTCAGGTGAGCCTGTTACCGGTTTTGCTGAAGGACGACCTGTATTTGCAAGGAAGATAAATGCTGACTTTTCATTCGCTAACTTTATGAGACTGCACCTTTTCTCGGCTGTAAGTACTCTTAAGGTTGGTCTCGATATACTTCTTCGTGAAGAGGATGTTAAGGTTGACAAGCTTTATGGTCACGGCGGTTTCTTCAAGACTCCTGAGGTTGGACAGAGGATCATGTCGGCTGCAACCGGCGGCCCTATCACGGTTATGGAGACAGCAGGCGAAGGCGGTGCCTGGGGAATGGCAATCCTTGCGCTTTATCTCACCAAGGTTATCAGCGGTTCGGAAGGTGATAATTCCGGGGCATCGGACGAATCGGATGGCAGTCTCACTCTTCCTGATTTCCTTAATAACAATATCTTTGCAGGTGAAAGCGGATCGACCATAACCGCTACCGTAGAGGAGATCAAGGGCTTCGATGAGTTTATGGAAAGCTTCAAGGCAGCTCTTCCGATTGAGAGAGCGGCTGTAGAAACGCTGTAAGATAGTACGGCACAACATCAAAAACATGGAGAAGAGTATGATAAAGGTATTTTTGGTAGAAGATGAATATGCAATACGCGAAGGCATCAAGAAGTCGGTTGAATGGGAGCAGCACGGCTTTACTCTGGTCGGCGAGGCCGGCGACGGAGAGGTTGCATTTCCGAAGATACTTAAGACGAAACCGGATATCCTTATAACTGATATCCGCATGCCTTTCATGGATGGACTTGAGCTGGCGAGGCTTGTTAAAACTGAGCTTCCGAACATCAAGATCATCGTCCTCAGTGGTTATGATGACTTCAATTTTGCAAAGCAGGCCATAAGTATCGGCGTTGAAGAATACCTTCTTAAGCCTGTTTCCGGCGAGAATCTTCTGAAGGAACTCGGTAAGATCGCAGAGGATATAAACAATCAGAGGAAGGAAGAGGAAGCACGCCTGAAATACATGAAGGACATGGAGGAGATCCGCATCCTTGAGAAGCAGAAATTCATCCATGACATGATCGATGGCAGGCTTTCCATGCAGGAATCTGTTGAGACCGCAAAGGAGCTGGGAATAGATATTACGGCGGCCTTCTACTGCATCATCCTTATGCAGGTTTTTCCAAAGAATCCCGGCAGCTCTGATGCGAATGAGTATTCGCGGACAAATGAAGAGATATACCAGAGAATAGATGAAGTATTTGAAGGAAATGATCATGTATTTCCTTATGAGCAGGTTGGCGATGTGCTCTGTCTCCTGGAGAAGGCAGATTCCATAAGTGATATGGAGGCAAATATCGAGAAGGGTATCGCTCATATCAAGAATCTTATGGAAGAATACAAGGATCATATGTATTTTATCTCTGTCGGCAAGCCCGTGGAGAGGATCAGAGATGTTAACAGCTCTTACGCAGACGCAAATAAAAAGTTTGCGGAGAGATATATGTGTGACGACAGCTTTGTTTTCTACGGCGAAGAGATGCCGGAGACTGACAGGGTCAGTGAAGGGCTGAAGGATAATGCACTGACGCCGGACAAGCTTGATATAGAGAGGCTCGATATCGGCGCTATCGATATCAGGATGATCTCGAAGAAGACTATATTTAACTTCCTGAGAAGCGGTACGCTTCTGGAGATCGATGACCTCGTAAATGAATATTTTGACAGTATAGGCAGGGAGGCTGTTGAGTCGATCCTCCTCAGGCAGTATGTGCTGATGGAATCGCTGCTTTCTTCGGCTGCTCTTCTTGAAAGCATGGGTGTTGACAAGGAAAAAACCTCGGAAATTCTTGGCGATATGAGCGATTCGATAAAGTATGTTGACAACTATGATAAGGCAAAGGAATTCGTAACAAAGCTGCTCAGAAGAGTAGTTGAATACAGGAATGCTATTTCTGATAAGAAATACACAGAGATAATCGAGAAGGCCAGAACTTATATCCGCGAGAATTATCAGAACGAGGATATGTCCCTTCAGTCGGTTGCTCTCAAGGTCAATGTCAGTTCAAACCATTTCAGTACAATCTTCAGGAAGGAAACCGGTGAGACCTTCATCGATTTCCTCACAGGAGTACGTATGGACAAGGCAAAGGAACTTCTGACCTGCACCTCGATCAAGACATCGGAGATCGGTTTTGAGGTCGGTTACAGAGATCCGCATTATTTCAGTTATATTTTCAAGAAAACACAGGGTGTATCGCCTAAAGAATACAGAAGGATAGCGAAGGAATCTTGAGTAAAAAAAAGAATAAGGTAAAGTTCAGCAGGATACAGTCGAAGCTTATGCTTTATATCTGGATATGCATCGTTCCGGTCATCATCCTTTTTGGGTTCGCGATTGCAAGGCTTTTTGCATACTATCAGGACTACGACCTGCTGGTCAGAAATATCACAAGTGCAAATAAATACAATATGAGCTTCAAGGACAACATGGACGAAATGATGTACCGTATCATCATCGGAAATGCGAACTGGACCAATCCTGAGGAGAAACTTCTCAATGAGGATCCGAAGGCTCTGATCATTGAGGCGAGGGAACATTTTATCGAGCTGAAGAGCAAGACGGGCGAGGAAAGTGTCCGCTCGGATCTTGATGCGCTCCTGAAGCTTCTCGGCATCCTTGATGAGAGAGTTGACGATATCCTTGCGAATGTTGAGGAAGGCGGCCATTACGATGAAAATATGGAAATGCTGGATATGAATATCCGTACGCTGACTTCTCTCATTCAGGAAGATATCCAGAAATACATCTATGATGAAGCGGAATACATGGAGATACTTCGTAGGGACGTTGGTAAGAGTCTTATTACATCCGTGAGGCTTCTTATCATATTTCTGGTCCTGATAATCGCGGTCATATTTTTCTTCTCGAGAAGGCTGTCACGGAGGATCACGGAGCCTATTACCGAGCTTTGCGATATGACAGAGAAATTTGCAGGCGGCGACTTTACTGTTTCTTATCATACGAATAGTAACGATGAGATGCAGACTCTTGCGGAAAGCTTTAACAGCATGGTTCAGGAGATCAAACAGCTGATTGATGGTATACACCGTGAGCAGAAAAATGCAAGAGATGCGGAAATGAGACTCCTTCAGGAGCAGATCAATCCGCACTTCCTATACAATACACTTGATGCCATAGTATGGATGACAGAGGCCGGAGAGAAGCAGAAGGCCATTCAGGTTGTTCAGGAGCTTTCGAGCTTCTTCAGAATCTCACTCAGCAAGGGTAAGAGCGAGATAACCATCAAGGATGAAAAGGAACACGTGAAGAATTATCTGGAGATACAGCGTTACAGATATCAGGATATCCTGGATTATGAGATTGATTTTGATGAGGAAATACTGGATTATCATATCCAGAAATTAACTCTTCAGCCAATCGTTGAAAATGCTCTCTATCACGGCATAAAGAATAAACGTGGCGGCGGATGCATCAAGGTGTCCGGAAGGCAGGAGAGTAACGATATCGTATTTACTATTGAAGATAATGGTATCGGAATGAATGAAGAGGGACTTGAAAGACTGAGGAAGCTTATTTCCGGCGAGCTTGTCACAGAAGAACTGGTTTCTGACGAGCATAGAGGCTTCGGAATGGCGAATGTTGAGCAGCGACTCGAGGTTCATTACGGCAGAGAGTATGGTATAACGGTTGAGAGTACTTATGGTGAGGGAACGACCGTTACCGTCAGGATACCGAAGACGTGATCTTGATGTTGATGGATAACAAACGCAGACTGATGTTGTGTGATATCAGCGGATAACAGAAACTGACTGATGTTGTGTGATATCGGTGGATAACAGATGCGTTACAGGATTGGATAGGGTGATAAAGATGGTTCGACGGAATATGAAAAAAAGAATAAAGAAAGCAGCGCTCGCGGCGACGCTGGTCCTTGCGGCGGTCTGCATCGGCGGCTGTGGAAATAAAGAAGATAAAGACAGTAAAAACGATAAAAATGACAGTCAGCAGGAGCTTATAGATGTAGGCTTCTCACAGCTGGGTGCGGAGTCGGATTACAGAGTTGCAAATACGGAATCCATCAGAGGAACTCTTACAAAGCAGAACGGCTTCAATCTCTCATTTGATGATGCGCAGCAGAAGCAGGATAAACAGCTGCTTGCCATAAGAAAGTTTACTCAGCAGGAGGTTGACTGCATCGTTCTTGCACCGGTTATGGAAACCGGCTGGGACACAGTGCTTCAGGAAGCGAAGGATGCCGGGATACCGGTCATAGTCGTGGATCGAAGGGTTGCTGTTTCTGATAAAACGCTTGTAACCGCATGGGTAGGTTCCGACTTCAGAAAGGAAGCGGATATAGCCTGCGAATGGCTGAAAAAATATACGGAAGCCAAGGGGATAGCGCCTGAAGAACTGAATATAGTCGATATTCAGGGAACTCTCGGGGCAACGGCTCAGATCGATCGTTCAAACGGTATTTCAAATGCAGCGCTTAAATACGGCTGGAAGCTTTATGCTCAGGTACCTGCAGACTATACTCAGGCGAAGGCCAAGGAGGTTATGGCCAAACTTTTGCAGGCATACAGTGACATCAATGTTGTATACTGCGAGAACGACAATGAGGCGGTCGGCGTGATCGAGGCTATCGAGGAATCGGGCAGAAAAGCGGGGCTTGATATAAGGAACGGAGAAATACTCATAATCTCCTTCGATGCCGCTCATTCCGGACTTTCACTTGTTCTTGAGGGAAAGATCGCACTTGATGTTGAGTGTAATCCGCTTCAGGGCAGTGATATCGCAAGGCTCATTAAGGCCATTAAGAATGGCGAAGAATTCCCGAAATACACCTACGTTCCGGAGCAGGCTTTCTCACTGGATGATACAGTGAAGAGCGTTACTCTTGAGGATGGTGATCATGAGATCACGATACTTACCGAAGATATTTTCAGGAACAGAGAATACTGATCGAGAATAATGCTCGCATCAAGGCCTTAAAACGGAAAACCGCTGACCATGTCGTAAAAAATCTAAAAAATAATAAAATAACTTAAAAATTTACAATTGAATATATTTTACAGAAAAATCATTAGTGATATATTGTAATTTTTTCGAAAGATATTCTGTATAAATGCCCTTCGTTCTTTGGTATATTTGCATCATCACAGTAAACGAAATTCAGAGGTGTGTGTTCTGAAAAAAAGTGATTTCAAAAAGAATGGAGGGTTTTCTTTATGAAGAAATTCGGAAAAAAGATTCTTGCTACATTTTTAGCAGCAACCATGGCTATCGGCATGACAGCTTGTGGAAAAGACGATGACGGTGACAAGAAGGATACTAAGGCAGCTACAAATGCTACTACAGAAGCCGGTGGCGGCGGAGGATCAAGCGACAAGCTTATCAAGGTTGGTATCATCAATAACGATCCTAACGAATCAGGATATCGTACAGCTAATGACAAAGACCTTCAGGCTATGTTCAATAAGTCAAACGGATATGATGCATCATTCGCTTACAGCTTAAAGAATGATGAGCAGATCGCAGCAGCTCAGAAGTTCATCCAGGACGATGTTGATTATCTTCTCCTTTCAGCAGCTGATACAGCAGGTTGGGACGGCGTTCTTAAGGATGCACAGGATGCAGGTATCAAGGTTATCCTCTTTGACCGTACTATCGATGCAGATCCAAGTCTTTATGCAGCTTCTATCGTTTCCGACATGGACAAGGAAGGCGAGCAGGCAGCTACATGGTTAAAGAACCAGAATCTTTCAGAGTACAACATCATCCATATCCAGGGCGTTATGGGTTCAGCAGCTCAGCAGGGCAGATCCGGAGCACTTATTCAGATGGCTAAGGATAACGGATGGAACATCATTACTTCTCAGACAGCAGAGTGGAATGCAGAGAAGGCACAGCAGATCGTTCAGTCAGTTATCGATCAGGGTACAAAGTTCAACGTAATCTATGCAGAGAATGACGATATGGCTAAGGGTGCTGTAGCAGCACTTGACAAGGCAGGTATCTCTCACGGTGTTGGTAAGGACGTTGTAATCATGGGCTTTGACTGCAATAAGTGGGCACTTGAAGAGCTCCTTGCTCAGAACTGGAACTATGATGGACAGTGCAATCCTTTCCAGGCTAAATATATTGACGAAGTTATCAAGAAGCTTGAATCAGGCGAGACAATTTCTGAGAAGACAATCATTATGGAAGAAAAGGGCTTTGATGCATCAACTATTACACAGCAGGATGTAGATGATAACGGTATTTAATCTATGACTTAAGAAGAGGGTGCAACATGTAAATGTTGCACCTTTTTTTACAAAAAAACGGTATATGATCAGGAAAAAGAGGTGGAGCAGTGAAAGAAAAGGCTGTATTGGAATTGCATAATATTCATAAAACCTTTCCGGGTGTTAAGGCTCTTCAGAATGTTGATTTTACTCTTCGTGAGGGCGAGATACACGCTCTTATGGGTGAGAACGGAGCCGGTAAATCCACGCTTATCAAGGTAATAACCGGCGTTTATGAAAAGGAAGAGGGACAGATATTCCTTAAAGGAAACGAAGGAGAGGTTCATATTCATTCACCACAGGATGCGCAGAATCTGGGTATAAGTACTGTTTATCAGGAAATCACACTTTGCCCGAACCTGACTGTGGCTGAAAATATGTTTATTGGAAGAACCAAAGGACAGATTACCAAGTGGAGACAGATGAATAAGGATACAGACAGGATCCTTAAGTCACTTGATATTCCGGCAAGGGCGAGTCAACAGCTGGCAAGCTGTTCCCTGGCAGTTCAGCAGATGGTAGCCATCGCGAGAGCGGTAGATATGGAGTGTAAGGTTCTCATCCTTGATGAGCCTACATCTTCTCTTGATGACAGTGAAGTTCAGAAGCTTTTCGGACTTATGAGAGACCTGAAGTCGAAGGGCGTTGGAATTATATTTGTAACTCATTTCCTGGATCAGGTTTATGAGGTTTGCGACAGGATAACTGTCCTCCGAGACGGTAAGCTTGTCGGAGAATATGAAATAGAAAAACTTCCGAGAGTTCAGCTTGTATCGAAGATGCTCGGTAAGGAGCTTGATGATCTTTCAGATATCAAGGGTGATTCGGAAGGATATAAGGAAAAAGATGCGGGCAGTCCTCTGTTTGAGGCTGATAAGCTTCAGTCAAATGCGGGAATCAAACCATTTGATTTCTATATCAAAAAGGGAGAGGTCAACGGATTTACAGGGCTTCTCGGTTCGGGACGAAGTGAGTGCGTAAGAGCTATCTTCGGGGCCGACAGAATAATAAACGGAAAGTTAAAGAAGAATGGCAAGGTTGTAAAGGTCAGTAAACCACTCGATGCTATGAAGCAGGGTATCGCTTATCTTCCTGAGGACAGAAAGAGAGATGGTATCGTTGGTGATCTTTCGGTAAGAGAGAATCTTATTCTTGCAGCACAGGTGCTCCGTGGCTTCTTTAAACCGTATTCTAAAGCAGAAACTTACAGAATAGCAGATGAATATATCAAGCTTCTTGACATAAAGACAGCTTCTGCAGATACACCGATCAAATCACTTTCGGGTGGTAATCAGCAGAAGGTTATAGTGGCCAGATGGCTTCTCATGCATCCTGAATATCTGATACTGGATGAGCCTACAAGAGGTATCGATGTAGGTACCAAGGTTGATATCCAGAAGCTGGTACTTAAGCTTGCATCAGAAGGAATGAGTATCACTTTCATATCTTCGGAGACTGACGAGATGCTCAGAACCTGTTCAAGACTTGTAGTCATGAGAGACAGAAAGGTTGTCGGAGAACTTAAGGGTGATGAACTTACCCAGAGTAATATCATGAAGACTATTGCCGGACATGCAGAGGAGATGGCAGCTTCAGATGAACCGATAATCGTAGAAGAAGAAATAATAGTTGATGATCAGGATAATACAGAAGAAACGATAGATGATCAGGATAACACAGAAGAAACAATAGGTGAAGCAGAAGAACTTGCTTCTGCAATTAAAGAAACAATAAAGAGCAAGATAGAGAGGGGTGAGAAGATTGACTAGGAAGAAAACATTTAATAAACAGCTTCTTATTCCAATAGTAGCAATAATTGCTCTTGCATTATTTAACCTTATTAATGATCCGTCATTCTTCAAGATCACCACAGCTACAAACGTGGATGGTCAGAAGATACTTCTCGGAAACCCGATCACGATCCTTGATAACGGATCTGAGCTGGCAATCCTTGCAATAGGAATGACACTTGTAACAGCCGCTTCCGGTGGACAGGATATTTCCGTTGGCGCGGCTATAGCAATATCCGGATCGGTAATACTGAGAGTACTTTGCGGACCGGGCGGAGAATCCACCTCGTTACAGGCGCCTATAATCGTAGCCTTCCTTATCGCGGTTGTTGTTTCAATGCTCTTCGGCGCATTTAACGGTGTACTCGTCGCCTACTTTAAGATACAGCCGATGGTCGCGACGCTGATACTTTTCACGGCCGGTCGAAATATAGCGGCATGGATAAATAACAACCACCTTCCTGTAGTAAAAGATAAATCCTTCACATACTTTGGTGGTTTCCTTCCGGGAATCCCTATTCCTACGCCGTTCCTTATAGCTGTTCTGTGTATGATAGTCATAGCTTTGGTGTTGAAGTTTACGACACTCGGACTATATACTCAGTCGGTTGGTATCAATGAGAGCTCATCAAAGCTTAACGGTGTCAGACCACAGTTTGTTAAGTTCATTACCTTTGTTATCCTCGGCGTCTGTGTTGCAGTTGTAGCACTTATCAAGGTCAGCCGTATCAGTTCTATTAACTATTCGGTAATTGCCAAGGATATAGAGATGGATGCAATCCTTGCGGTTGCACTTGGAGGAAACTCACTTGCCGGCGGTAAGTTCAGTATGTCAGCATCAATACTTGGTGCATATATCATTCAGTTCCTTACAACAACACTTTACAAGCTCCAGGTTAATTCGGATGCACTACCGGCTTATAAGGCAATAGTTGTAATTACTCTGGTTGTGATCAGTTCACCGGCAGTAAGAGAGAAAACAGCAGCACTTAAGCTTAAGTTTGCTAAGAAGAAGGAGGAAAAATAGTATGGACGAAAAAATGAAAAAGCGTCACGGCAAATTCAAAACATGGTTCGCCGGAACAAGTGATACGAATCTCCTTCTTACAATAACGATAGTTGTATTTGTGCTTATGTATTCAAGCGCAATTATATTCCAGGGGGAAGGCTTCCTGAAGCCACAGACCTTCCTCAATATCCTGAATCAGAATTCACCGCTTATAATTACGGCGATCGGACTCAGTATAGTAATGATAAACGGCGGAATCGATATTTCCGTTGGTGGTGTTGTAGCTCTTGTAAGCATGAGCTGTGCGGTTTATTTAGATTATCATAATGGAAGCGTTATCGGGGCTATCGCCATAGCACTTGGTATCGGACTTGCCTTTGGACTTGTTCAGGGATTCCTCGTGGCATATCTCGGAATACAGCCGTTTATCGTAACTCTGGCCGGAATGTTCTTCGCCAGAGGTATGACAACCATAGTTCATACAAAATCATTTAATGTTAAAAACAAGGAATTTAAGGATCTGGCAGAAACCAGAATAATCATCCCTGGACTCGGTTCTACCAACAGCAAGGGCAGATACATTGATGCCAAAATTGAGATCGGTGTTATCGTAGCACTCGTGCTGGTAATATTCTTCTTTATGCTGCTCAGATGGTCAAAACTCGGAAGAAGCTTCTATGCAGTAGGAGGAAACAGCCAGAGCGCACTTATGCTTGGTATAAATGTTAAGAGGACAAAGTTCCTTTCGCATGTTATCTGCGGTGTTCTTGCAGGTATTGCAGGCTTTGTTTACTTCATGCATGTAGGATCAGGTTCAGCTTCTCATGCGAGTGGTATGGAAATGAACGCCATCGCCTCGTCAATCATAGGTGGTACGATGCTTACCGGTGGTGTAGGTAATCCTATCGGAACCTTCTTCGGTGTTCTCTCACTTGCAACTATCCAGAATATCGTTGCATCTGCAGGACTTGATGAAGCATGGTGGACAGGAATCACTATAGCAGCTATGCTTTGTCTCTTCCTTATTGTCCAGTCTGTACTTATCGCAATGAAGAAGAAAGCTATGAAGTAAATGACAAATAATCAAAGAAAATATCACTGATTTATATGATGGTTTAAACATAGGTCAGGTGATAAGCTCATATTATAACATGCATGGCACAGATAAACCGATGTGTTCATAGCAGTTTAGCAAATATGACGAATGGAGAGAAATACAAATGAAATTTTTTATCGACACAGCAAATGTAGAGGATATCAGAAAAGCAAATGATATGGGTGTTATCTGCGGAGTAACAACAAACCCTTCACTTATCGCAAAAGAGGGCAGAGACTTCACAGAGGTTATCAAGGAGATTACATCCATAGTTGACGGACCTATCAGCGGTGAGGTTAAAGCAACAACAGTTGACGCTGAGGGCATGATAAAGGAAGGCAGAGAGATAGCTGCCATCCATCCAAATATGATCGTTAAGATACCTATGACTGTTGAAGGACTTAAGGCTGTTAAGGTGCTTGCTGCCGAGGGCATCAAGACAAATGTAACCCTTATCTTCTCGGCTAACCAGGCTCTTCTTGCAGCAAGGGCAGGTGCAACCTATGTTTCACCTTTCCTTGGAAGACTAGATGATATCAGCTCACCGGGTATCGAGCTTATTGAAAATATCGTTCAGATATTCGGAAATTATGATATTTCCACCGAGATCATCGCAGCAAGTATCAGAAATACGGTTCATGTAACCGAGTGCGCTCTTGCAGGCGCCGATATCGCAACCGTACCTTACGCTGTTATCGAGCAGATGACAAAGCATCCTCTTACCGATCAGGGTATCGTTAAATTCCAGGAGGATTACAGAAAGGTATTTGGCGATTAGTTTCATGGTGAATAACAGGAGGAGGTACAATTGTTATGGATAATATGCCGGTAGTTAAGCTTGGTATAGTTGCAGTTTCAAGAGACTGCTTCCCGATGAGTCTGTCTGTAGAGAGAAGGGAAGCCGTTGTTGCTGAATATACAAAGAAATACGGTGAAATATATAACTGCCAGACGACAGTTGAAAATGAAGTTGATATGAGAAAGGCTCTTGCAGAGGTTAATGCAGCAGGCTGTAATGCACTTGTTGTATTTCTCGGAAACTTCGGACCTGAATCAAGCGAGATACTTCTCGTTAAGGAATTCTGCGGACCTGCTATGGTAGTTGCTGCAGCAGAGGAAGCAGGAGACAGACTCTGCGATGACAGAGGCGATGCATACTGCGGTATGCTCAATGCAAGCTACAATCTCTATCTCAGAAATCTCAAGGCTTATATACCTGAGTATCCGGTTGGAACTGCTCCTGAGATAGCTGAAATGATAAATGATTTCAAGACCATCGCAAGAGCACGTATTGCTCTCAGCAATCTGAAGATCATAAGCTTCGGCCCAAGACCTCAGGACTTCCTTGCATGTAACGCTCCTATCAAGCAGCTTTACAATATGGGGATTGAGATTGAAGAGAATTCCGAGCTCGATCTGTTCGAGGCTTTCAATAAGCATGCCGGCGATCCTCGTATAGACGAGGTTGTTGCAGATATGGCAGCTGAGCTTGGTGATGGCAATAAGAAGCCTGAAGTTCTTGCGAAGCTTGCTCAGTATGAGCTTACACTTCTTGATTGGATTGAGGCTCATAAGGGCAGCAGAGAGTTCACTATAATCGCAGGAAAATGCTGGCCTGCATTCCAGACTCAGTTTGGGTTCGTTCCTTGTTATGTAAACAGCCGGCTTGCCTCAAGAGGCATCCCTGTTTCCTGTGAAGTTGATATTTACGGTGCTCTTTCAGAGTACATCGGACAGCTTGTCAGCGACGATGCTGTTACACTTCTTGACATCAACAATTCTGTTCCTAAGGATATGTTTGATGAAGAGATAAAGGGCAAGTTTGATTATGATTACACGATCAAGGATGTATTTATGGGCTTCCATTGTGGAAATACATGTACAACAAAGCTTGCTTTCCATGAGATGAAGAACCAGAAGATCATGGCAAGAACACTTCCTGAGGAGGTTACAAACGGTACTCTCGAGGGTGATCTTATACCTGGTCATGCTACAGTTTACAGGATTCAGAGTACCTCTGATGCCAAGCTTCGTGCATACGTAGCAGAGGGCGAGATCCTTCCGGTCAGAACACGTTCATTCGGTGGAATCGGTATTTTCGCTATTCCGGAGATGGGACGTTTCTACAGACATGTTCTTGTTGAGAAGAACTATCCTCACCATGCAGCTATAACCTTCCACCATAACGGAAGACTGCTCTTTGAGGTATTTAAGTTTATCGGAGTTGAACTGGGTGAGATAGAATACAACCATCCTAAGGGAGTAAGATATCCGTCCGAGAACCCGTTTTCCTGAATTATTTAGTACGTTATTTCTGTCAGACGTTTCGTCCGGCGGAGTGAGCTGATAGATGTGGAATTGCGCACCGGATTTATCAGTATATAACACATGTTCCTCTTCGTAAGGGGTTTAAAAGAAGTCCGCAGGTTTATTGCCTGCGGATATTCTTTGTTCATATGATAACCGCGTTTTCCATTATAAAAAAACTCCGGGGGATGTGTTTCAGCGCGAACGACATTATTTGTTCTCTCTGTTTTATAAAAATAATGCCATAGTATTTGACATAAAACTGAGGCTGTTGTAATGTTAGAAAATAGATAGACAAAAAGGAGTGACCGGATATGATATTTGAAAAACTTACAAAAATAATGGCTGAACAGCTTGGGGTTCAGCAGCAGGATATTTCCATGGAGACACTGCTCAGAGATGATCTTGCGGTTGATTCTCTGGATCTTTACAACCTCGGTATGGTGCTTGAGGAAGAGTTTAACATCGAGCTTCCTCAGGATGAGATAAATGACATCGAAACAGTCGAGGATATCGTTAAGATGCTTAAAGAGCAGGGCGTTGAGGAATAATAAACTATAACCGGACAGGATAGAATAATGTATGAATTTGAATCAAGAGTAAGATATAGCGAACTGACTGAGGATAAGAAGCTCAGCCTTGTTTCTATCATTAATTATTTTCAGGATTGCTGCACCTTCGAGGCGGAAGAGCGCGGGGTAGGCCTTCGGTATCATGATGAGAATCATACGGCCTGGATGCTGATCAACTGGCATATCAGGATCAACAGGCGGCCGGATTTCAATGAAAATATACATGTGAAGACATGGGCGATAGGCTTCAGGCATTTCCTTGGAGAGCGTAATTTCACTATAAAAGCGGATGATGGAGAACTGCTGGTATATGCGTATTCGAAGTGGGCTTATGTGAATACACTTGCCGGTACTCCGGAGAAGAGCATACCGCAGTCGGAACTGGATGCTTACGGAATCACTGAGCCGCTTCAGGCTGAATTCAGGAAGGAGAAGATAAAGCTTCCTGAGAATATGACAGCGGTCGAGCCAATCACGGTCACAGCAGGTAATCTGGATACCAATCATCATGTAAATAATGCAGAATATGTCGGCCTTGCGCTTTCGGCTGTCAGCAGTTATCTGAATGTGTTGCATAAGGATGATAATGTGATCGATGCAGGGCTTTCGTTGAGCAGGGTATCTGAGATAAGAGTCGAGTACAAGCTTCAATCGGTGCTGGGGGATGTCATATATCCTTTCGTAAGCGTAAAGGATGACACCATTTATGTTGTTCTCAGGAATGCAGACGGCAATGCGAAGCTTATTTCTGAGCTTTTGATCGGATAAATAACATATTGAGAAGCTGTGCCAAACGGTTTATATATTTGCTTTTATTATGATGATAAAAGGATTTTATCGCGGGTTTGTGATATAATGAATAAGATCCCGGAGCGGTGTGAAGGGATAAATAAGATCCGGGACATGAGTGCAGTGAAAAATATGATCCGGGATCTGCGTGCGGTGATAGATATGATCTTGAATCGGTGTGAAGTAATAGTAATAAATATTTTTGTGGAGGGATATTTATGAACAGTATGGTTAAGAAAGATAACAGGGGAGTCGGAACAGCCATGGCACTGGTGTCGATACTGACGCTTGTCTGGATAATAGGGTCGATCGTTCTGATGGTATACAGTGGAAAAACAGGAAAGATATGGCTGCTGCTTATATGTCTGGGGCAGTTCTTCCTCATAATGGGTATCGTGGCAATGTTTGCGGTGCTTCGCTCAACGCAGAAGGATCTGTGGATAGATCTGATATTTATCGCAGCCGGTATAGGATGTCTCTACTACGGATTTATGGCGAAATTCGCAGACGGTTTCAAATACAGTAAGATGGTTGATTTTATTCCGACACTTATGGGAATCGTATTTTTATGCGTTGGCTGTCTTATCCTTATGGTAGAAGCTACAAACAGAAATGATCTTAGGAAGAGTTGTACATATGAAGTGATCGGAAGATGCGTGGGTCGTGACTTAAGAGGAGGCGGAAGGAGACTCGCATACAGTCCGGTATATGAAGTTGAGTATGACGGCGTGTACTATACACTCAATAAAAATGTATTTTCGAGAATAGATATTCCAAACGAAAATGAAGAGAGAAAGCTTTTTGTTGACAGGGCTGATCTGGAAAAAAAGAGAAACGAAGAAGGCGAGAGGAAGATCGACAGATATATCGATGAAGGACCGGATGCGGCAAACTTTAAGCTGACACTGACTATCTGGGGACTTATCGCTCTTGCCGGAGTGGGAATCATTATTGTAAGAATGTTTGTTGGGTGATAATAACATTGTTTTATCTGTAGGTGATGTACAGGAGCAGTGTGATTGATAAAAAACATCAACAAGATGAAAAAACATCGTTATGTTTGGCTGGATGAAGTTATTGCCGAAAGAGGATAATTCATGACTACTAGAGAAGAAGTAATCGAATTCGGATTGACATTTGAAGAGGCGTATCTTGATACGCCTTTTTCTGATACAAACTGGGTGCTGGTAAGATTTAAAGGAAATAAGAAGGCCTTTATCTGGTCGTATATGTGGCGGAATGAAGATGGAAACGAGGAGCTTCGCCTTAATCTTAAGACACGTCCGGACAACAGGGATTTCTGGAGAAGCGCTTTCAAAGGGAAGGTTATTCCGGGATATCACCAGAATAAGGAGCATTGGAACACTGTAATATGCGACGGAACAATCCCTGATGCTGCCATAATGCAGATGATAGAGGAAAGCTATGATCTTATCTCTGACAGTCCGACGAAACGGATCTATGAGGCTGTGAAGCGTATACCGCGCGGCAAGGTTGCGACCTATGGACAGGTTGCAGCAATGGCCGGTAATCCTAAGATGAGCCGCGCTGTAGGTAACGCTCTTCACAAGAATCCGGACGGAGAGAGTATCCCCTGCTATCGTGTCGTCAACTCCAGGGGCGAGCTTGCAGGCGAGTATGTTTTCGGAGGTCTCTGGAAGCAGAAGGAGCTTCTTGAGGCGGATGGAATAGAGGTCACAGACGGCCGAGTCGACCTTGAAAAATATGGGATTTGAGGGCAATACTATTCTAAAAAAGAGATATTCGTTTTAAAATGATTTAAAACGAATATCTCTTTTTTTATAACGAATAACTATATAAAATAAACAAATAAAAATAAAATTATAACGAATAAAATTGACTTTTATGATAATAAGTGTTTATAATTGAATAAAAGCAGTAGATTTCTTATGAGAGGAGGTCATCTATATGAGAATTAAGGAAGAAACAAAGAAGTCAATCTTATTATATATTCTGAATAAAATTCATGAGGGGTGTCCTACTCTGTCAAAAACCGTTTCAGAGGCTTTTGAGATAAATCGAGCAACTGTATATAAGTATATTAATGAACTGATACAAGAGGGAATCGTCAGGAAAATCAAACGCGAACAATATGAAATTATCGCCCAAGAATACAGATATCATTTGGAAAGGGCTAAAGATGAATTGTATGATGAAACGGATATTTACAGGACTTGTTTTGAAGCACATGTAAAAAATCTTAGTTTAAATGTAAAGGGGATTTGGGATTACGTCGTAGGTGAAATGGTCAACAATGTTATTGAACACTCGGAAGCATCAGAACTTGATATAATCATTAAACAAGATTATCTGTATACAGAGGTGAGAATAATCGATGATGGTATTGGTATCTTTAATAAGATTATGAAACACTTTAATCTTCGTTCGGTAGAAGATGCAATTAATGAATTGTTCAAAGGAAAGCTAACTACAGATTCTGAGAATCACTCAGGAGAAGGCATATTCTTTAGCTCTAAGCTTGTTGATGAGTTTTTTATAATTTCTGACAATAGGGTTTTTACGCATAACAAATATTCGGAAT
Source organism: uncultured Lachnospiraceae bacterium (assembly GCA_946544235.1). Taxonomy (GTDB): domain Bacteria; phylum Bacillota; class Clostridia; order Lachnospirales; family Lachnospiraceae; genus Eubacterium_Q. The sequence continues at coordinate 21,072 of CAMNMC010000112.1, forward strand.
CTGATATATTTAGTGTGGAGGAGCTGAAGGATATTGGAACGGCTGTAATTATGAGACTATCTAATTTCGCTAAAAGACAGGTGCGGGATATATTTGATCAATACTCTGATGAAGAGGGGGCATTTATACGAACAGTTATTCCTTTAAGAGCTATATTTGATTCAAATCCGGTTTCAAGATCACAGGCTAAACGTATCTGTAATCGATTGGATTCGTTTAGTGAGGTTGTTCTGGATTTTGAGAATATCGAATGGATGGGGCAGGGGTTTGCACATCAGATATTTAAGGTCTTTGCAAAGGATAATCCGGAAATAAAGCTGATACCGATCAATATGAATCATGATGTTGAGAAGATGTATAAGCATGTTATTCTTACAAAACTCGGATCATAAAAAGCTGAACATTAACATGGTTTTTACATGATAGGAGTGACAAATATGGATATTAATAAGATAGGCAGTTTTATAGATAAACAGAAGGTCAGCTTTATATGCTCCGTAGATGATGAAGGCTTTCCCAATATAAAAGCCATGCTCAGACCAAGAAAAAGGAATGGACTGAAAGAGTTTTATTTTTCTACAAACACCTCGTCAATGAGAGTGAAACAGTTCCTGAGTAACCCTAAAGCAAGTATATATTTTTATCATAAAGGATTGATAAAATATGTTGGTGTGATGCTTGTTGGCAGGATGGAGGTTCTGACGGACCAGGAAACCAGGAATATGATCTGGAAAAGAGGAGACACCATGTTTTATAAGAAGGGAGTTACTGATCCGGATTATTGTGTTCTGAAGTTTACAGCTGAAAAAGGAAGATATTACTGCGACTTAAAAACAGAGAATTTTGAAATACACAACTGATTGCACATTAAAAAAGTGTCCATCTTACTGGTGAGGGTAAGTTGATTCTGTTATTACAAAACTCAGACCGGCTATGGGAAACCATAGCCGGTCTGTAAGCTTATTGATCAATTATAAATATCATCAATCAGATGTATTAACCAAGAACAACCTCAACCTTGTGTGTTGCACCGTCGCCGATAACAGGGATAACGTTGCCGTCTACTGCCTTGCCATCAACTGTGAGTGACTTAACGCCCTTGCATACGTGATCAGGATTGCTGATTGTGATCTCATATGTGTCGCCACGGAACTGACGAACAGCTGTGAAACCATCCCAAGCTGAAGGAATAGAAGGATCAACCTTAAGGCCGTTCCAGTCAGCTGCGATACCGAGGATGTACTGGCTGATTGCTACGAAGTTCCAAGCAGCTGTACCTGTAAGCCATGAGTTCTTAGCCTCACCCATACGTCCTGCATCCTTACCAGCGATCATCTGAGCATATACATATGGCTCGGTTCTGTGAAGGTCTGAAATCTCCTCATTGAAAGCAGGAGCAATACGTGAATACCAGTCAAATGCGAGATCACCCTTACCAGCGTAAGCAGCTGCAGCGATCATCCATGCATTGTTATGACAGAATACGCCGGCATTCTCCTTGTATCCTGCAGGATATGTAGAGATCTCACCGTATTCGATGTAATACTTTGTAAATGCAGGGTTGTTAAGAACGAGACCGTACTTGCATCCGAGACGCTCCTCAACAGCGTTGAGAACCTTCTCTGCATAGCCTTCTTCTTTACCGATATCTGACATGATACCGAAGCCCTGTGGCTCGATGAAGATCTTGCCTTCCTCGTTGTCCTTAGAACCAACTTTTCTTCCGAGATCATCATATGCTCTGAGGAACCATTCTCCGTCCCAACCGGCATCCATGATGTTCTTCTTCATCTTATCTATCTCAGCCTGAGCCTTGGCAGCCTCAGCCTCATCACCCTTGTATTTGCAAAGAGCAACATATTCAGGACCTGCATATGTGAAGAGAGTAGCAACAAATACTGACTCTGCAACATCTGAGAAGCCCTTGTCACCATACTTAGGTGATGTATATGTCTGGAAGCTTTCACCAGGTGTATCTGACCAGCATGAAAGGTTCAGACAGTCGTTCCAGTCAGCTCTCATTGAAAGTGGAAGTCCGTGAGGGCCTACGCTTCCTGCTACCTTGTAGAATGACTGATGTAAGTGATGCATCATTGACTGAGCTTTTGTTTCATCATTCTTGTAAGGTACGCTCTCATCGAGGATAGAGTAATCACCTGTCTCCTTGATGTAAGCTGCTGTTGAAAGGATCATCCAAAGTGGATCATCTGAGAAGTTACCGCCGAGTGTATCATTACCCTTCTTGGTAAGTGGCTGATACTGATGGAAGCATCCGCCGTCCTCAAACTGTGTAGCTGCAAGGTCAAGGATTCTTTCACGAGCTCTCTCAGGGATCTGATGAACAAATCCGAGAAGATCCTGGTTAGAATCACGGAAGCCCATTCCACGTCCGATTCCTGACTCGAAGTAAGAAGCTGAACGTGACATATTGAAGGTAACCATACACTGATACTGATTCCAGATGTTAACCATACGGTCAACCCTCTCATCAGGTGTCTTAACAGCGTATTTGCCGAGGAGATCATCCCACATCTTCTTGTTTGCTTCAAATGCAGCGTCAACCTTCTCAACTGTATCGAACTGCTTGATCATCTCATAAGCCTTAGACTTATTCATTGATCCGTCAGCATTCCACTTGTCAGCACCGTTCTCAACATAACCAAGGATAAATACAAGTTCCTTTGTATCTCCAGGAAGAAGATCGATCTTGATAGAATGAGAAGCGATTGGTGACCAGCCGTCAGCCTTGGAATTCTTGGACTGATCAGCAAATACAACGTCCGGCTTATCGAAACCGTTGTAGAGACCCATGAATGACTCTCTGTCACAGTCATAACCATCTATTTCGGAATTAACTGTATAGAATGCGAAGTGATCACGACGCTCCTTGTACTCTGTCTTGTGGAAGAGTGTAGAGCCCTCAACCTCAACCTCACCTGTGTTGAAGTTTCTCTGGAAGTTATGCTCATCATCCTCTGCATTCCAGAGACACCACTCGAGGAATGAGAAGAGAGTAAATGACTTCTTGGTTGTGCCTTCGTTCTTGAGAACTACCTTCTGGATCTCTCCGCTGTAGCCCTGAGGAACGAGGAAAGTAACCTCTGCCTTAAGTTCATTTTTCTTACCTGTGATAATGGTATAACCCATACCATGACGGCACTGATAGAAATCAAGCTCTGTCTTAACAGGTGACCATCCAGGATTCCAAACTACTCCGTCATCATTGATATAGAAATAACGTCCTCCGAGATCAACAGGAACGTTGTTATAACGATAACGTGTAATACGTCTCAGTCTGGCATCTTTGTAGAAATGATAACCTCCTGCTGTATTTGAAATAAGTGAGAAGAAACTCTCAGTACCAAGGTAGTTGATCCATGGGTATGGAGTTCTTGGGGAGGTGATGACATATTCCTTCTGAACGTCATCAAAGTATCCGAATTTCATTGGTTAAATACCTTCCTTTCCTTATATGATTTTGTGATAAATGATTTCCGCATAATCACAAACATTATATAATAAACCGGCCTAAAAAACAATTAAAAATGTGCATTATATCGGATTATTTGCGCAAACGGTTTACCACCAAAGCATATATAACAAACCATGCAATACACAAAAAAGAGAGGATGAATGCCGGCATTCGTATCCTCTCTTTCTTTGTGTGTTATACGGCACCTATGGCGCCGGTTCCTGATGAGCGAAGCTCATCAAGAACAGAGTATGGCTTGTTATCTGTATAGTGTATGTGATTATGCACTGTAGATCTTCTCTGTAACAGTCTTGGACTGTCCCGGAGCAAGCTCCATGTAACCTGACTCTGACTGAGAGAGCGGAAGGTTCGGAGCATCGATTATCCAGCTCATCGGTTCAGGGCAGAAGTAACCCTTATCACCATGGTCGTTCCAGATGATCCAGAACTTGAAGTCCTTACATACCTCGTAGCGGATCTGTTTGTTGGTAGCTGTATCTGTGGCGATCACTCCATAGAAAGGCTTGCCGTCAGCAGAACCCTCTTCCATAAAATACATATCGTTATCAATATCCTGACCTACAGGTATGGTAGAACCTGAGAGGTAAAGCTTGTCGTAATTGTTCTGAGGCTTGAAGTCGCAGGTTGGTATGCACTGCTTGTTAAGTTCAACCCTGTCTCCGATCGGAACATAGAGACGAACATCCTCAGGCTTTCCGCCTTCAATGAAAGGTCCCTTCATGGCAGTGTGATTACATACACCATAAGGCATCTGTCTGTCTGAGAGATTGGTCAGGGTAAAGCTGTAATCCATTCCTTCATCAGAAAGGCTGAAGGTGTACTCTGCTTTGAAGCTAACAGGGAAGGTTGTAAAGAAAGGATCCTTCTCGTCATAGACGTATTCTGTTTTGGCGATGGCTGCAGTATCTGTTGTTTCTGCCGCAACGATCTTATGCTCTCTTAAGTGAAGGAAACCATGGAGATGGTTGCCGAGAGGATCATTGCAAGGGAACTGATATGTATAGTCGGAAACCTTGAGCACGCCGCCTGCGAGACGGTTAGGAAGATAGAGGGTAGGGAAGCCGTACACCTCGGCATTCTTCTGATAATCTTCAGCAGTGAAATCAGGATTATTCCTGAAAAAGTCGATTTTGTTTTCGGTATCCTGCATCCTCATGATATTGCTTCCATTAAATGCAGCGATAACAGCAGTATATTTTCCACATACAAGTTCTACGGTCTGCTTGCCGCAGAAATCCTTAATCTCAGCTGAAATACTCATTGGTTTCATCCTCCGTTTATTTGTTTTATAGGTGGAATTAATATAACATATTTATTATTTACAGTCTATAAAAATATCGGTGATAAGATGCATAAATGATACTGTCCGGATGTCTGCTTCAGGCAGCTTCAGGAGAGCTGATAAAAGAAATTTGCAATTATTACATTTATAATATAAAATATGCGTTGAAGTTTTGTGTGAGGATCATAGGAGCATTGCTTAGTTGGAGGCTTCATGGATAACCATACCAGGGAAGAAAACGGCAGGGAGATCAGTAAGAATATAAAGACTCCTGCCGATTATTCTTCAGAAAGAGATAAAATACGCGAAAAATACGAGAAGAAAACACCTAAGAAAAAGAAGAGACGTATTTCCGTCGCTTCTGCAGCGATCACGGTGTCCTTTCTTGTCGTTATAATACTTATTGTATTTCTCATCAAACTTCTTGCAGACCTTGAGGATAAGGGGATTAAGAAGGAGGAAGAAACCACGCAGGTTGATACTGAGGTCATCAGCAGCAGAGTTGACACCGCAACGGATGAGGATACAACTGAAGCAACCAGAACAAGCACTTTTATTCCTGATGATGCTTCGGCAGATGAGATCAGATATGCCAATCTTCATATGGGAGACTCGTGGTATAACAGTGACATCTACAGCGCTGTCTGCAAGGATGTGGAGGATGAGTATTTTGAAGATGTCTGCTTCATAGGAGATTCAAGGACAATGGGTCTTCTTGAATACTCTGTTCTTCCGAGATGGCATGGATATTATAAGGTTGGTTCTACAGCTGCCGCTGCCTGTGTTGAGAGAGCATATACGATCGATGGTGATTATTACACGAACATCCTGAACATCATCGAGAGTGTTGACTACGACATCTTTTATGTGGGCTATGGTACGAATGAACTGGGTTATGGCGATTCGGCAAAATTCATTGAGGAACTGAAGGTTGTTATCGACAAGATTAGGGATTGCCATCCGGGCGCGATCATTTATGTTGAAAATGTTCTGCCGATGGGACAGTATTATTCAGATAATAATCCCGGCTTCAGTAATTCAAGAGCCCTGAGTTATAATGAAGCTCTCAGGAGAATGTGCCAGGAGTACGGCGATCTGATATATCTTGATATTGCATCATGCATGAGAGATCCTGAGACCGGTGCGGCAATATCAGAATACATCGGTGATGGACTGCATTATACTCCGGATGGATGCAAGGAGATAATGAAATTCATCAGAGGTGCCGTAGTCGAGAAGAAGTAGAAGACTGGCTCAGGTTAAAACGGCATATTCATAAAATGTTCAGAAAAAATGATTGAAAGATTGATTTACAGACATATTGAAAAGTGATATTATCTTCGCTGGTGCCGGGAGATACACTGTGACGAAGCAAAACTGTCGTATCGGACAGAAGCCGAAGGTACTGCGTATATTTGTGTATTAATTGATTGAGATAGAGAGGTTCGAAATATGAAAAAGAAAATAGCATTAATTGCAACGCTTGTTATATGTATGGCAGGAATGGCAGCCTGCGGCGATAAGAAGGATGATTCTTCAAAGAATACTACAAATGAAAAGACTGAAAGCACTGTTCAGGAGGATTTTGATGTGACAGAGCTTGCTGATAAGATCAAGAATGAGGGAAGCTTCACTGATCTTGCTCCTCTTGACAGCAAGATCGCGGTCGACAGGCTCTACGGACTTGACAGCAGCAAGATAGAGGCTTCTGCCTTCTATTCAAATTCCAATGCCACAGCTGAGGATGTTGCAGTCATCAAGGTTAATGATGAGTCTTATGTTGCAGATGTAAAGAAGGCAATTGAGGAAAGAGTTGCAGAGCAGAAGGCTTCCTTTGAGTCATACAATGCAGCAGAGGTTCCGAAGCTTGATGATGCCGTTATAGTTACAAGCGGAAAATATATCGTATTCGTTGTATCCGGAGACAGTGCAAAAGCTAAGGATATCATTAAGGGATATATTAAATAAGCAATTCGCAATCTGATTGTTTTGACGACAGATCTTAAATTATATGATTTCTGACAATAGGGACGTTTCTCTGTGTCACTATATCTGTGACAGTGGGAAGCGTCCCTGTTGCTGTCGCTGATATAGGTTTTACCTATAACGAGATAAAGGATTAATATAATTGGTTTTTTCGAGGGGATTTAGTTATAATAAGTTTATTATCACATTTTGAATTTGAAGAAATGAACAGTTTGAAGAGGAGGAACAAATAATGGCTAAGATTTATGAAAGCGTGTCTGAGCTTATCGGCAAGACACCATTGCTTGAGGTTAAGAGATTTCAGAAGAAAGAGGATGCTGCAGATGCAAGGATACTTGCAAAGCTGGAGCTTTTCAATCCTGCCGGCAGCGTTAAGGACCGTGTTGCACTCGGAATGATAGAGGATGCCGAGAAGAAGGGTATCATCAAGCCGGGCGCTACACTTATCGAGCCTACATCAGGAAATACAGGTATCGGTATCGCATCGATAGCTGCAGAGAAGGGCTACAGGGTTATCATCACTCTTCCTGAAACCATGAGTATTGAGAGAAGATCTCTCATGAAGGCTTATGGAGCAGAGCTCGTTCTTACTGACGGTCTTAAGGGAATGAAGGGCGCCATCGAGAAGGCAGAGGAATTAAATAAGGCCATCGAGGGATCGCTTATTGTAGGACAGTTTGTTAATCCTGCAAACCCTGCAACACATAAAGAAACAACCGGACCTGAGATCTGGGAGGATACCGACGGAAAGGTAGATATATTTGTTTCAGGCGTAGGTACGGGCGGAACCATAACCGGTGTCGGTCAGTATCTCAAGGAGAAGAATCCTGATGTGAAGATAGTTGCCGTTGAGCCGGCTGACAGTCCTGTACTTTCAGAAGGAAGACCGGGTGCACATAAGATCCAGGGTATCGGTGCAGGCTTTGTTCCTGTGATCCTTGATACGGAAGTTTATGATGAGATAATTCCGGTATCAAATGAAGATGCATTTGCGAAGGCCAAATCTCTTGCCAAAACAGAGGGTATCCTTGTAGGTATCTCTTCAGGCGCTGCTCTTCATGCAGCTGCTGAGCTTGCTAAGAGACCTGAAAATAAAGGCAAGACAATCGTTGCTCTGCTTCCTGATTCGGGAGACAGATATTATTCGACACCACTTTTCACGGAGTAATAATGCTTTACAGACTGAGTATCGGTAATAGAGTTTTCAGCTACGCCGGATTATAATTAACGGATATACATGTCAGTTACAGAGAGGTAAGATATGACACTTCAGCAGTTAAAATACATAGTTACAATAGCAGATTGCGGATCGATAAATGAAGCGGCAAAGAGACTTTTCATCTCACAGCCAAGTTTGTCAGGCTCAGTGAAGGAGCTTGAGGACGAGATTGGTTTTGAGATGTTTATAAGATCAAACCGTGGTATCGTTATCACTCCGAAGGGAGATGAATTCCTGAATTATGCAAGGCAGGTTCTGGATCAGTATACTCTCCTTCAGGACCGTTTCATCAATAAGAAGATGAGGCATAAGTTCAGCGTATCCACCCAGCATTATTCATTTGCCGTTAAGTCCTTCGTTGAAGTTGTAAATGAATTCGGAATGGATAATTATGAGTTTGCAATCCACGAGACACGTACTGAGGAAGTAATCGAGAACGTCAGATTTTTCAAGAGTGAGGTCGGTGTCCTCTATGAGAACGACTTCAACCGCAAGGTGCTCGAGAAGCTTTTCCATGAGAACGGTCTTGAGTTCATACCGCTCTTCCAGTGCGATACCTTTGTATATCTGTGGGGCGGACATCCGCTTGCGGATAAGGATGAAATATCCATCGAAGAGCTGGAGGATTATCCGTGCCTTTCCTTTGATCAGGGCTCACACGGATCACTTTTCCTGGCCGAGGAGCAGCTCAGTACCTATGAGTATAAACAGCTTATCCGTGCAAATGACCGCGCGACCATGCTCAATCTTATGATAGGTCTGAACGGCTTTACGCTCTGCTCAGGTATCATCAGTGAGGATCTTAATGGTGATGCTTACAAGGCTGTTCCGCTTAAGGAATCAGAGAAGATGACCATCGGTTATATCAAGCGTAAAGGAGTGTCTCTGTCCAAGATGGGCAAGCTCTATGTTGAGAAGCTTGCTGAATTTGAAAAGGACGCATATAACGAAAAATAGTGGTTATAGGTATTTACCTATAGCCGGCAAGAGCTTATTAGTAATACACCTTCGTTGTGAAAATGATTTACAGTAAATAGCAAATCATACACGACGGAGGTATTTTTTATGAGCTATGAGATCGAGACCCGATGTTTGTACGGGGATGGAATAAGCTTTGACAAGGAACAGACGGGAGCTATCAGCTTCCCAATCTATCAGACTGCAACCTTTGCGCATAAGGGAGTCGGCAGAAGCACGGGCTATGATTATTCGAGACTTCAGAATCCGACCAGAGAGCATCTTGAGCAGGTTGTGGCATCTCTCGAGGGCGGTAAGGCCGCTTTCGCATTTTCTTCCGGGATGGCAGCAATCACTGCATTCTTCGAAAGCTTTGAACCGGGAGATCACATCATTGCCGATGAGGACCTTTACGGAGGAAGCATCAGGCTTTTCGACAATATTTCCAAGAAGAACGGAATCAGAATAACAAGATGTAATCTTCTCACGGAGGACATCGAGAAGGATATAACTCCGTCGACTAAGGCTATATTCTTCGAGACACCTACCAATCCGATGATGAACGTTATTGATATAGAAAAATACGCCGAGATCGCAAGGATCCACCGACTTCTGCTGATCGTTGACAATACCTTCCTCTCACCGTATTTTCAGAATCCGCTCAGTCTCGGAGCTGATGTAGTTATCCACAGCGGTACAAAATTCCTTGCCGGACATAATGATACGCTTTCAGGTTTTGTGGTGACGAATAATGATCAGATTGCGGAGAGGATGGCATTTATCCTGAAGACAATCGGTTCGGGACTCGCTCCTTTCGACAGCTGGCTTGTCCTGAGAGGCATCAAGACCCTTCCTCTCAGAATGGAGAGGCAGCAGGAAAATGCACTCATTCTCGCTGAGTGGCTCAGAAAGAATGAGAAGGTGAAGAAGGTTTATTATCCGGGCTTCAAGGACAGTCCGGGACATGAGGTGATAAAGAAGCAGGCGAGAGGCTTCGGAAGCATGATCACCTTTGAGGTGGATTCGAAGGAGACTGCATACAGCATACTGGAAAATGTCAGGCTGATACATTTCGCGGAAAGTCTCGGCGGCGTCGAGACTCTGATAACCTATCCGGTTACACAGACTCATGCGGATGTACCGGAGGAGATAAGGCTGAAGAACGGTATCACCGACAGCATACTCAGACTTTCTGTGGGAGTTGAAAATGGTAAGGATCTTATCGCAGAGTTTGAGAGAGTGTTTGCCTAGACCAGGCACAGGATAAAGAGGAGATGAACAGATGGCAGAAAGAAATCTGGATTTTGATACAGTGCATAACAGGAGAGGAACGGACTCTCTGAAATATGATTTTGCAGCGGCCAGAGGCTATAAGGAGGATGTACTTCCGCTCTGGGTTGCGGATATGGATTTTAAGACCTCGAGCTATATTCAGGATGCTCTGCAGATTCAGGTTGAGCATGGAATTTACGGATACACCGAAACGGCGAAGGATTACTATGAGGCGGTCGCAGGATGGATGAAGCGTCATCACGACTGGGATATTAGCGGATATAAGATAATCAAGACTCCGGGAGTCGTTCCTGCAATCGGAGCGGCGATCAATGCTTTTACCGAGAAGGGTGATGCCGTACTTATCCAGCAGCCGGTTTATTACTGCTTCAATGAGGTGATAGAGCTTTCAGGAAGACGAGTGGTATCGAATGATCTTGTTCTCAAAAAGCAGGATAATAGTGAATTTGAAACTGAGAAACATAGTGATAAGGAGAATTATGGCTCGAAGGGTGATCATTACGAGGACGACTTGGGAGTGGGTCGTTATGAAATAGACCTGGAGGATTTTGAAAGAAAGATCATTGAAGAGAAGGTTAAACTTTTCCTTCTCTGCAACCCGCACAATCCGGGCGGCAGGGTATGGACAAGTGACGAACTAAAAAATATTGCACGGATATGCAAGAAACATAATGTGGTTGTCTTCAGCGATGAGATTCATGAGGACATAGTTTACAGCGGACATAAGCATACTGTATTTGCAACTGTATCCGAAGAGGCTGAGGAGATAACTCTCACAGCAACTTCACCCGGCAAGACCTTCAACATCTCCGGACTGCAGATCGGAAATATCATCATCAAAAACAGAAGGCTTGCCACGGAGTTTAAGCGTTCTGTCAATGGTATAATGGGCTACAGTCAGGCAAATGCACCGGGCATCACGGCCTGCCGCGCCGCTTATCTATATGGAGATGAGTGGTATGAGGCAATGCTTTCCTATGTGGAGGATAATCTGAATTATCTGATTGAATTCTTAAAGACAGAGCTGCCTGAGGTGAAGCTGATAATTCCGGAAGCAACCTATCTTGTATTTCTCGACCTGAGGGGGCTGGGGCTTTCAAGTGAAGCCAGAAGAGAGCTGATAGTAGATAAGGCTAAGCTCTGGCTGGACAGCGGAGAGATATTCGGAAAGCTCGGAAGCGGTTTTGAAAGGATAAATATAGCCTGCCCGAGAGTTACTCTGGAGAAGGCTCTGACGAGTCTCAGGGACGCAATTAAAATAAATTTTAAAGTGATTAAGTCGGTATAGCTTCTACCTATATCGACTTAAAGTTTTTTAGGATTAACACCCTGACTGAACTTAGTGATATATTTACGCAATCAAGAGGAACACCGAATCCGGATCACAGAAATAAAGTGATCGGAAAACTGAAATCAAATATCAGTTGAAGATGGATTGGAAAACAAAAAAGGGGGGTCTGAAATGGCAGTAACAGTGGCAGTGGCCAGCGATGATGGAATAAATGTGAATATGCATTTCGGATGGGCCCGGGAGCTTCTGGTTTACAGAGTTGAAGAGGATGGTTCTTACGAACTGATCGATGAGAGGGAGGTTCCGGAACTACGGGAGGAGATACACAGTGAACCGAATGAACAGCGAAACAGTGAAGCAGAAAACAGCGAGACCGTAAGCAGTGAAAAAAGAAACAATGAGCCCGGTGAAGGTGAAAGAAGAAACGGAAGCGCCGACAGTGCTGAGAACGGTGCGGAATACACCGGAGGGTCGGTAAAGGATTTCCTCGAACGAAGCGGAGCAGGCTGCGGAAACGGTCACAGCTGCGGAGAGAATTTCAAACATATAAATGTTGATGAGATGATCGATGCTTTTACAGATTGTCAATACATCCTGGCGCTGAAGATCGGCAGGATGATGGAGAGAATATTTAAGACCAAAGGGATCAGCTGTTTCTCGGTTGACCTCCCGATAGATGAGGCACTGAAGAGCATCGCAGTATATGAAGCGAGAATACACAGACAAAACAATAAGACGCAGGAATAAACGATAGTAACGAAAAAGAGAATTATGATTCGGAAATAAAACAAAAGAATCACGATAAATAAGAAACACGAGATGATCTGCCACACAGTGGAAGAACGAAAGATGATTCAGAAAATAAGGAGTTACACATGTTAAATATAAGCACACCAAAATATTACATAAGTGAGCCGGGAGCGATAAACAGCCTCGGAAGAGTTGTTAAAGAGATAATAGATGCAAGAAGACATTCCTTCGGACAGAAGGCAGATGAAAAGCTTAGAAGAGCTTATGTGGTAGCTTCTCCTACAGCATGGGAGAAGGCGGGAGATAAGGTCGAAGCTCAGCTGAAAGAGATCGATACAGAGTTTGAAAGAGCAAAGTTCACCGGCTACCCATCAGAGAGACAGGCAAGAGAATATGCAGCGGCTGCGAGAAAATACGGAGCAGAGCTTCTTATAGCAGTCGGAGGAGGAAGGACACTTGATGTTACCAAGGCGGCGGGAACCTTTGCGGGACTTCAGGTAGTAACCGTTCCGACCATTGCAGCAACCTGCGCGGCCTGGGCAGCGGTTTCAATCCTTTATACAGATGAAGGTGATTTTGATAAACCGCTTCCAAATCCAAACTCACCACGCGGAATAATCGCTGACACGGAAATAATCGCAGCGGCACCGACGAGATACATCAAGGCAGGGCTCGCAGATACACTCGCAAAATGGTATGAGCCGGTTTACAGCATCAAGGAGAACTTCACAACAAGTATTTCAAAACACGGCGCACTGCTTGCTAAGGAAGCGATAGATGAGGTATCAGACAAGGTTCTGGCAAACCTCGAAAAAGGAATAATTGATGAGGACACAGTAAAGATCGTTGATGCGATCATCTACCTCGCAGGGTTCGTAGGAAGCTTCATAGGAGAGAGAGCCTTCGGAGGCTTCGCACATCCATTCTACCATTCATCAAGGAGAATTCCTTCCACAAGAAAGACTCTTCACGGAGAGCTGGTAGCCTTCGGAATGGTCGCACAGCTTGTATTTGAAGGAAAGAAAGACGAGCTTAACGGACTGTTTGAAATACTCGGCAGACTTGATTCACTCTTCACACTTTCAGATATAGGTCTTACGGAATACGAAGACAAGAAGGTGATCGCAGACAGAATACTTGCAGAGTTCAAGGGTTCGGTTGCGGAAAACCACAGTGTTGAAGAGGTTATCAAAGCCTTTGATGAGGCAGACAGACTTGCAGGTGAATACAAACATAATAATAGATTATCAGCCTGATCCTTCCATTCGGGAGACGGCTTCAAATAAAGAGATCAATGAAAGGAGAACAACCTTGGGAGTACGGGAAAAACGATCGGTTGAGGCACAAAAATTATATAAGGCAGCGAGGACTCAGGAATCAGTCTGTAGGGAGTACGGTATTGATATCAAAAAAGTTCTGAAGCTTGCCGGAAATGAGAACCGTTTTGGATGTTCTCCGAGAGTAATAGAAGAACTTGAAAAGAGAAAGAATGAGTTCGCTTACTACCCTGATTTCAACGTAAGCACACTCAGAAAGAGCCTCTCGGATAAGCTGGGAGCACCGGAGGAAAGCTTCATCTTCGGAAACGGATCCTTCGAGCTTATATCACTTATCGGTGCAGCATTTATCGATGAAGGTGACGAGGCAATATACGCCGATCCATCCTTCGGCTGGTACATAAATGTTACCAACCTAAATGGAGGAAAGGTAGTTAAGGTTCCGGTAAATAAGGATTTTGCGGTCGATTCGGAAGCAATTCTAAAAGCGATAACAGATAAGACCAAAGTGGTCTGGCTTTGTAACCCGAACAATCCGACAGGTACGGTCCTTCCGGGAAGTGAACTGGTGAGTCTCATCAGCAGGATCAGGCGAGACATTCTGATAGTCCTGGATGAAGCATATATTGATTTTATAGATGAAGAAGCAAACGGCGGACCGTACATCAATACGGTCAAGCTGACTGAGGAATACGACAATCTGATCATCCTCAGAACCTTCTCCAAGTCCTACGGTCTTGCATCCTTCAGAATAGGTTATGGAATAGCCTCTGAAGCGATAATAGACAGCCTGACCAAGGTCAGACTGCCAATGAATACAACCTTTGCATCCCATGTGGCTGCTGAGGCTGCACTCTCCGATGAGGACTTCAAGAACTATATAGTTCGGAAGATTTATGAGGAGAGAAAATATTATTACGAAGCTCTAAAGGAATTTGGTTTTACGGCTGTCAGGTCGAACGGTAATTTTATCTTTGTTCACACGGGCAGAGATGGAGGGCAGATCGAAGAAGCACTTCTTCGACAAGGCATCATGATCAGGAACGGAGCCGAATTTGGATTTAGAGATTATGTAAGGATATCCATTGGAACCCATGAAGAAAACGAGAGAGTTATAGCAGCTCTCCGGGAGGTCCTGAAGGATATACCGGTCATAAAGGAAGGTGATTGATATGGCTGACCGCGAAATAATACTTAAGGCCAGCGGAATTAAAAAGAACTTTGGCAAGAACGAGATCCTTAAGGGAGTTGATCTTGAGGTCGAAAAGGGCGACATCGTCGTTATCCTCGGTCCTTCGGGAGCAGGAAAAACTACATTTCTACGATGTCTTAATTTCCTCGAGAAGCCGAACAAGGGTACCGTTACCATAGATGGTCTTACAGTGGATGCAGCACATGCATCCAAGAAGGAAATACTTGCACTCAGAAGAAAGACGGCCATGGTATTTCAGCAGTATAACCTGTTCAAGAACAAAACCTCGGTTGAAAATATAACCGAAGGACTTGTACAGGTACAGAAGGTTCCGAAGCAGGAGGCAATAAAGATAGCAAAGGAGCATCTGGATAAGGTTGGTCTTTCAGATAAATACGACTCGTATCCGGCAAACATGTCGGGTGGCCAGCAGCAGCGTGTAGGAATCGCAAGAGCGCTGGCCCTCAGACCTGAGGTCATACTTTTCGACGAGCCGACTTCGGCACTTGATCCTGAGCTTGTCGGAGATGTTCTTTCGGTAATGAAAAAGGTCGGTAAGACCGGAATAACAATGATAGTTGTAACCCATGAAATACAGTTCGCCATGGATATAGCAACCAAGGTGGTAGTCATGGACAACGGAGTAGTGATCGAGGCAGGAACACCAAAACAGATATTCTCGAATGCAAAAGAAGAGAGAACAAGGCAGTTCCTCAAGAAGATAGTGCCGGAATATTCATATGTGATCTAAATACGGAATACAGATAACCGAAAATAATAAAAATCATAAGAAAAGGAATAATAAAAGAAAAGAGGAAACAACAATGAAGATTTTTACAACAGTTAAGCGAAAGTTAAAGAGAGCAGCGGCAGCGGGTCTTGTAGGAGCAGTACTCGTTACAAGCCTTACAGGATGCGGTAAGAAGAAAGAAGAGAAAACTGCAGATGGTCAGACAGTTACGACCATCAATGTCGGCGTTATAACAGCCGGAGATAAGACATCATTCGTAGATGATAAGGGTAAGCTTACAGGATATGAGATCGAGCTTATGAGAAAAATCGATGAGGAGCTTCCTCAGTACAAGTTTAATTTCGTTCAGCTTGAGGGACCTACACTTTTCTCATCACTTGATGCCAAGAAGGTAGATTTTATTTCAGGTAACTTCAGAAGAAGTGATGCAAGAGAAGAAAAATACTATCATACATACAGAGCTTATATTTCTACACCATATAACATCATCGTATTTGATGATAATACAACAATAAACGGTATTGAGGATCTTGAAGGCAAGAAGGCCGGTACAGGTGAGGGAAGTCTCATGGCTGATATCCTCAATGCATATATCAAAGATAATAATTCTACTATCGAAGTAGTTTATTCTTCAGACCTTGTAGCAGATCTTTCAGCAGGAAGAATCGATGCGATCGTAATGCCTGGCAGACAGCTGGATATTTACAATGAGAAATACGATAACCTCAAATTTAAGATCGTTGGTGATCCTGTAAGAGGTAAAGACGGATGCATGAAGGATTCAAATGCATATTGGTATGTAAGAAAAGAAGAAGAAAGTATACCACTCAGAGACGCACTCAGCGAGGCACTTTACAAGCTTAGACAGGAAGGTGTTCTTACACAGCTTTCAAATGAGTGGTACGGAAAAGACCTTACAGCAGGCATTGATGAAGAATGCGAAGAAGAAGTTAAGGAAATGTACGGTATCAAATAGTTTTCCGGATGTTTAATAAAGATTCAGATATAGAAGTTAAAGGAGAAAAAGATGGTACAGGCATTTGAATGGAAATACGTATTTAAAGCTATGCCAAGATTACTGCATTTCATACCTATAACGCTCCTTATCTGGGCAGCGATCATTTTGAGCGGAGTATTTGTAGGTAGTCTGTTTGCAGTGATCAGGACCAAACATATACCTGTGCTTGAGCAACTGGTCAGAGTGATCATATCTGTTGTGAGAGGCATTCCGCCTCTCACACAGCTTTTTATATTCTACTTTGGTCTGCCGGCACTGTTTCTCGAAATCGGTATAGATATTACGAGAATCGATGGTATGTGGTTTGTTATCCTCGCGTATGGACTCAGTAACGGAGCTGTAATATCAGAAAACTTAAGAGCTGCATTTGCAAGTGTAGGTAAAGGTCAGGAGGATGCTGCTTACAGTATCGGAATGACCGGAACAAAAACATTTTTCAGAATAATGATACCGCAGGCGCTGATCGTAGCCCTTCCAAGCTTTGGAAACCTGTGCGTTGCAGCCCTCAAAAATACATCACTTGCTTTCAGCGTAGGAGTTATCGAGCTTATGACAACGGCAAATCAGGTTGCTACTTTCACGATGCACAGAATGGAAAGCTATGTGGCAGTTGCTTTGGTTTATTACGTGCTTTATCTCTGCATCAGAACCATATTCAGATTTATAGAGCATAAGGCTTCTTATCAGAAGGATTAATGGTAGGGAGGAAAAATATATGGATTTTGACTGGAAATTTTTCTGGGAAGTTGTAAGGGGAGCAGGAAAGGCTGTTCCGCTCACACTTTACCTTTCACTTTGGTCCTTCTTTTTCGGACTACTTATCGCACTTGTAATTGCGATACTCAGGTACAAAAAAATATTTATTCTGGATAAGTTTGCCGATTTTTATGTTTCCTTTATCAGAGGAACGCCGGTTATCCTGCAGCTTTATCTGGTTTATTACATCATTCCTGCGATAGTTGATAACTTTATGATCAAACATGGCTTCAGCTTCCGTATGAATCAGATAGAGATCAAGAAGCTTGTGGTGCTGACACTGTCGATAAATATGTCGGCTTATCTGGCAGAAACTATACGAGGCGGTCTCAATTCGCTCGGCCGCAGTGAGATAGAAGCCGCAATGTCCATAGGCATGACCGGTGGACAGATACTGAGAAGGATAATCATTCCACAGGTGCTGGTGATAAGTATTCCGAACTTCTCTTCACACCTGATCGGAATAATACAGGCTACATCACTGGCATTTTATGTAACGCTTGTTGAGGTAACGGGTACAGCCAGGATCATGGCGATGGATAACTGGAAATATTTTGAAGCATATGTGGCAACAGGACTTATCTACTGGCTGCTGACTGTGGCAGTGGAGATAATAACATTCATAGTCGAGAAGCTGGTTGAGAAGCGCGGTTATGCGCTCCATACACGCAGAGCATGATGATTTGAGCATGATGATGCGAGCATAATGAATCGAGCGTGATGATTTGAGCATGATGAGTCGAGCAAGATGATTCGGAAGAAAATGATGCGACAGAGAATGATAT
Source organism: uncultured Lachnospiraceae bacterium (assembly GCA_946544235.1). Lineage (GTDB taxonomy): Bacteria > Bacillota > Clostridia > Lachnospirales > Lachnospiraceae > Eubacterium_Q. Next base: position 39,122 of record CAMNMC010000112.1, read on the forward strand.
AGCCGCATACGGAATGAATTAAAAGAATAAAACATTAAGGATAAAGAATTGCACCGGTGAATGACAAAATGGTGCGGAGATGATAAAAAAAGGGGATAAGAAAATGGCCGGAAGGTATAGATTAGATGAATTAAATACAGCGGCAGCAAAGATCTTTGAAGCAGCCGGCTTTAGAAAGGATTATGCAGAAAGAGTTGCCGATAATCTCGTTACAGCAGAGGCGAGAGGTGTATATTCACACGGCCTTGTCCACCTTACGGATTATGTTGAACTCTTCAGACTCGGAAAAATACAGAATAATGATTTTGAGGTTGTCAGGGATTTTGCGGCAACAGCTCTTATAGATGCGCACCATGCACCCGGAGCACCGAGCGGCGAAGAGGCGATGGATCTTGCCATAGAAAAGGCAAAGCAGTTTGGCGTCGGAATAGTTTCGGTTAAGAACGGTACACACTTCGGAATGGCATATTATTATGCAAGAAGAGCACTTAAGGAAAATATGATCGGACTTGCATTTACAAATGCAGGCGACATGGTTGCTCCTTTCGGCGGCAAAACCAAGCAGATAGGAACCAATCCGATATGTATCACATCTCCGACAGGTGACGGCGGTGAGATAACCTTCGATGCTGCGACAAGCGTCCAGGCCTTAAACAAGCTGTATCATGCATCGGTAGAGAAGAAGCCGATACCGCTTGGCTGGGCGATCGATCCTGACGGAAATGACACCACTGATCCGAATCTCGGAATGGCCGGTGCACTGCTTCCATTCGGTGGGTACAAGGGCTACGGTCTCGGCTTCATGGTAAATCTTCTTACAGGAATCCTCAGTGGTTCATCGCTGGTAAGACATGAAGACGGTACGATCAGCGAGGATATTCATAACTGCGGTTTCAACTTCTGTGCGATAGATATTTCAAAGTTTAACGACCTGAAGGATTACTTCGATGGTCAGAAGCTCTTTGCTGAGAGAGTTACTTCCTCTGCCAGAAAGGATGGAGTTGATAAGATTTATCTTCCGGGCGAGATTGAGGTTGATAAATACTACAAGGCGCTTAAGGATGGAATCCTCTTGGGTGACGGAGTGGAAGGAAATCTTCTGAGACTGCAGGAGGAGTTTAATATTGAAAATAAGCTGATGAAGTTGTGATACAAATTGCTCCGTTTCTGCGAAACTCACGCAATTCTACGGACATTCGGAATCCGCTAATTTATTACATAAATTGCTCCTTCCTCATGTCCGGCAGGTTCCAAATTCATAAAATGATTCATATACGTATGATCATTTTATGACATTGAAACCCTGATATCACATATTATATATGCCATATAATATATAGAAAACCACGTTCTTTTGACATAGCGGAACGTGGTTTCTTCATGTTTGGGGGCATAAGCCGGGGCAGAAGTAATGATATTTGTTATAGGCCGAGACTATAACCGCGTATCATTTTTGAGTATTAACGATAGTGGGCTAAAAGGTGATAGTATAGCTAATCATAAATAAAGAAACACGTTCACCGAAAGAAAAGGGAGTAATGATATGGCAGTCAGATATTCGGGATTAAGAGAATCAAGACAAAACAGATATAACGATCTGGGCGGCAGCAGTGTAGATATCGCTGACAGATTTGAAAAGAAATGTATAAAGAAAGCAGAGAGAAGCTTCGAGCAGGGACTTCAGTGCCAGGAGATCAACAGCCTGCAGGCTTTGGTTTCCATAGAGGATTCACTTCTGATAGTGCATTCTCCTCAGGGATGTCTCGGATGCGTATCGGCCATGCAGGATCTCTTCAGAGTCGGTCAGATACACAGAGGCGTTAAGCACGTTAGAAACGCGAGGCTCCTTTGTACGAATCTTGATAAGAAGAGCGTTATCTTCGGAGGCGAGAAGAAGCTCCGTGATACGGTTAAGCTTGGTATAGAGAGGTATTCGCCGAGGATAGTATATGTATTTACCTCATGTGCATCAGGTATCATCGGTGATGATATTGATGCAATATGCGGTGATCTTCAGGATGAATATCCGGAGGTGGTAATGGTACCGGTTCACTGCGAGGGCTTTAAATCCAAGATATGTGCATCAGGCTTTGATGCGGCGCTGATAGCAATCAATAAATATATTATAAAAGGACAGAAGCAGGAGACAGAGCCTGATCTGATAAACCTGTTCGCACCGACCTCAATCAGCTACGCTGACCAGAGGGAGATGGAACGAATGCTTGAGAACCTCGGCATGAGGGCTAATTATATTCCTTTCTACAGCAATCTGGACAAGCTGAGAAACATAACCGCAGCGACGGCTTCGACCTCTATCTGTAAGGTTTTCGCAGATGAGTTCATGAAGGAGCTGGAGGCGGATTACGGTATTCCTTACAGTCACACAGTCATGCCGATAGGAATCAGAAATACGGATAAATGGTACAGAGGCATCGCGAAGATCGTCGGTAAGGAGGAAGAAGCCGAGGAGATCATCCGAAAGGAACACGAGAGAATCGATCCTCTGGTAAATGAGATAAGAGAGAGGCTGCAGGGCAAGAGAGTCTTCATCTGCGGAGGAACAGGAAGAAGCTTTGCTGCAGCGGCTCTTATAGATGATTTTGGAATGAAGCTGGTAGGACTTGAAACACCGACCTACGACAGCGATGCACAGGATGATATTGAATATCTCAACAAGATCCATGGTGATTTTGTGGTTGATATAGCAAACATGCTCCCATTTGAGCAGGTCAACCTGCTGAACAGGCTCAGACCGGACTGCTTCATTGGCGTTGCGGACTGGGCCGCGAAGCTGGGACTTCCGACCACACACGTACTTGACGGCAAGAGGCCGACCATGGGTTATGACGGACTGATATATCTCGGAAACAAGATAGCAGATCAGTTTGAAAATCCGGGCTTCAATGTGAAGCTTGCGGCTCACAGAAAGCTTCCTTATAAGGACAGCTGGTATCAGGAGGATGCATTCAAATATATAGTTGAAAGATAATGAATGCGTGAGCAGATAATATCATTTAATAAAGAGGTAGAATATGTCAGCAATAACAGAAAATCCGCGTGGAGGATGTGTTCTCGCGGGAATAAATTCAAATCTTTTGGCCATCGGAGGTGTCTGCCCCGTATTTCATTCGGGACCGGGCTGTTGCCTTCAGACCTCTGCCAGTGAGCAGGGACAGTCGGGCGGAAAGAATGCAGGTTTCGTATCAGGATCGTCAATTCCCTGCTCGAACATGCTCGAGAAGGAGGTTGTATTTGGAGGAACCAACAAGCTCAGAACCACCGTTCAGGGTGCAGTCGATATCATAGATGCAAAAACCTTCTTCATCCTGACAGGATGTACGGCAGGTATAATCGGAGATGATGTGGAGAGCATCGCTCAGGAGTTCCGCGACAAGGGTCATGAGGTTTATGCAATTGAGACTCCGGGCTTCCACGGCGACAGTAATCTCGGCTATGAGGTTGTCTGGAATACATTCATCGATCAGGTTATAGAACCTGCTGAGAGAGATGAAAAGCTTGTAAATATATTTGGAATCGTTCCTTATCACGATCCGTACTGGTACGGAAATCTCGAGGAGATAAGGAGAATACTCGAGAGACTCGGACTTAGGGTAAATACATTTTACACCAATCATCAGACTATCGATGATGTTAAGAAGAGTTCCGGTGCGGCACTTAATATAGTTATCAATCCATGGCTCTTCGAGAAGCCGGCCGAGAAATATAAAGAGAAGTTTGGGGTTCCTTGGATCAAATATCCGGGACTTCCGGTCGGAGCAACCGATACAACCGAATTTGTTCGCCAGGTTGCGGAGGCTCTTTCACTTGATAAGGAGCTCGTTGAGAAGGTTATCTGGGAGGAAGAGGATTACGTTTACAGCTTCCTCGAGCAGGCCATCGGAAGACTTTCATGGAAGAGGTTCGGAGTTATCGGCGATGCCAATTCGGCAATCGGTATTACCAGATATCTGGCAAATGATTACAGCTTCACACCTAAGTTCACGATAGTTTCTGAAACAATCTACAGAGGACATGATGTACAGCTGATCAAGGACCGCATAACAAATCTTGAATATGCAAAAGCACCTGAGGTTGTATTTGCAGCTGATCAGTACAGAATAAATGAAACAATATATAAGCACGATGATGTATCACTCATCGTCGGTTCCGCAAATGACAGAGAGGCGGCGTCCTACAAGGATGTGCAGTTCTTTGAAGCAACATTTCCGGTAACCACAAGGCTCTTCTTCAACAGAGCCATAGCAGGCTACAGAGGAAGCCTGACACTTACAGAGGATCTTTACGATAATATTTAGTAGCATGAAGCGAAGCGGAATGCGGTGTTAAGAGTCCGGGGGACGCTTGTTCAACACGGACCGTAGTGGAACGGAGACTATTCGCACTGTTCGGAACAGTATAATAATCAGCCAGAAAGGAGGCAGCTATGACAGGCTTAGAAGAATTAAGAGCAAAACATCCATGTTTCGGAGGACATAAGGACAACATGGGAAGAATTCATCTTCCGGTGAGCCCGGCATGTAACATCGGCTGCCGTTTCTGCGACAGGGTAAGAAATGATTATGAGGACAGACCGGGAATCACTTCTCAGGTTCTGAAGCCTGAGGAAACCATAGATCTTATCAGGAGAGCTCTCACGCTTTGTCCGGAGATCAAGGTTGCCGGAATTGCCGGCCCGGGAGACACACTTGCTTCAGATACCGCACTTCAGACCTTCAGACTTATCAGGGAGGAATTTCCGGATCTGATCAAATGTATGAGTACGAACGGTCTCCTGCTCAGCGAGAAGGCTGAAGAGGTTATCGATGTCGGAATCGACAGTCTGACCGTAACGGTAAATGCAGTTGATCCGGAAATACTTGCGAAGATAAATAAATTCGTTGTTTATCACGGAAAGAGATATGACGGCGTTGAGGGCTGCAGGATACTTATCGAGAAGCAGCTTGAAGGAATCAAAAAGGTCTGTGATGCAGGCGTGATGGTCAAGATAAATACAGTGCTCGTTCCTGAAGTTAATCTCGAGCATATCGAAGAAATAGCAATGACGGTTGCTGAGCTTGGAGCAGAGCTGTATAACATCATACCACTCATACCTGCAGCGGAGATGAAGGACTTCAGGGCTCCGACAAGAGGTGAGGTTTTCGCAGCACAGCTTTCAGCCGGAAGATACATAGAGCTTTATACTCACTGCCAGCACTGCCGTGCGGATGCAGCGGGAATTCCGGGAGGAAAGGACATAAGCGCGCAGCTGTATTTATTAAAAACTGCTATGGAAGGAACTTTTTCACATGGCTAAGATGTAACTGCTGCTCATTCGTAGCGGACATTGATCAAAGAGACTGCTGCTCATCTGCGGCAGATAAATATAAAAACAACCTGCTGCTCATCGGCAGATAATTGATATAAAACCTGCTACTCATCTGTAACAGGCTGACAGAGATTATGAAAGAAGAGGACAAACAAATGGGAGAAATAAGACAGATAGCAATTTATGGAAAGGGTGGTATCGGTAAATCCACCACAACACAGAATCTTACGGCAGGACTCGTTGAGCATGGCAAGAAGGTCATGGTCGTAGGATGCGATCCGAAAGCGGATTCGACAAGACTTCTTCTCGGCGGACTTCACCAGAAGACGGTTCTTGATACTATACGTGATGAAGGAGAAGGCTTCGAGCTTGACCACATCCTGAAGGAAGGCTTCGGCGGAGTAAGATGCGTTGAGTCCGGCGGACCTGAACCGGGTGTCGGCTGCGCAGGACGAGGAATAATCACATCTATAAATACACTTGAGAACCTAGGCGCTTATACCGACGATCTTGATTTCGTATTTTATGATGTTCTTGGTGACGTTGTCTGCGGAGGCTTCGCAATGCCAATCAGAGAGGGCAAAGCCAAGGAAATATATATAGTTGCTTCAGGCGAGATGATGGCTCTCTATGCCGCTAACAATATCAGTAAGGGTATTCAGAGATATGCACGTTCAGGTGGCGTAAGACTGGGCGGAATTATCTGCAACAGCCGTAATGTTGACCACGAGCACGAGCTCCTCAGAGCCTTTTCGGCTGAACTCGGAACCCAGCTTCTTTACTTTGTGCCTCGTGACAACATAGTTCAGAGAGCAGAGATCAATAAGAAGACAGTTATTCAGTTTGATCCGAAGTCAAATCAGGCAAAGGAATACAGAAATCTTGCGGAGACGGTTATCAACAACACAAACTTCGTTGTTCCGACACCAATGACTCAGGACAGGCTGGAAGAGATACTTTATGATTACGGCTTCGCTGAGAATCCGGATAATTACAATATCTAAATACGTTTACTACGCCTAATACAAATAAACTGCCGGTAGCAGTATTTCGCTCAGGGACCGCTCGCGCTTATTCCTCGCGTAGTGGTACTAAACTCGTATGCACGATGTGCCTACTCGTTAAGTACCAACGCTGTGGATGTCCCATCGCCGAAACACTGCTACCGGCAGTTTGTGTTTATAGCTGGAATTGTTTTATTATTCGATATTTGAAGCAATATCAGCAGCAATCATTGCCTGCTCGTCTGCGTCAGGATTGTTCTGTGGCCAGCCGAGTCCAACGTTGTCACCTGTGTAGCGTGGAATCGCATGAACATGAAGGTGGAATACGGTCTGTCCTGCAGCAGGCTCATTGTTCTGAACTATATTTACGCCATCGCAGTTAAAGGTTTTCTTCAGTGCCTTTGCAACCTTCTTTGCAATAGGAAGAAGCTTTGCAAGCTCGGCGTCGTCTGTTTCATAAAGGTTGTCCGTGTGCTGCTTAGGAAGGATCAGTGAATGTCCCTTAGCGGCAGGAGCAGCGTCCAGAATAACTCTGAAGTCATCATCCTCATATACTGTATTTGTCGGGAAAACCCCGTTTGCAAGCTTGCAGAAAATGCAATCGTCTTTGATCATTTTTGTACCCTCCGTGATTGTTTGGAATAGTTATTGTGACCGTGACTAAATTATTGTCGTTCGGATCACGGTCTTCGACCGTGACTTAATGTACCATAATTCTGCTTTGCAGAATTATGCATGTGCTGCGCACATGGCGCGCTTCGCGTCGCGTATCCTCACTGCGTTCGGATCACGGTCTTCAACCGTGACTTAATTATAACATCGGAAGAGGCAAAATCAAAGTGTTAATATACTAATGGTTTAATGACAATAAGGGCGTTTGGGTGTATAATATTCACGTGGGTGTCGCAGTTTTTTTGCTATAAGAGAGAGGTGTTATTTATGGTTAAATACGAGGCGGAAATATTTGATAATAATAGTTACAGTCTCGGGGAGAGTCCATACTATGATTCGCGATTCGAGAGGTTTTCGTGGGTTGATATAATTAACGGAAGATTGTGGATGCGCGATAAGGATGGCAATAAAAGGAGCTTTGATCTCGGGCAGCCGATTGGTGCGGCAGTGCCTCTTAAGAGGTCGTATGGCTTTCTTCTTGCGGCGATGGATGGCTTATATATTTATGAGGACGGTAAGGCTGAGAAGTATCTTGATCTGACCGGAACCTATAAGCCGTATTGGCGGTCGAATGATGCCAAGGCGGATCCTTCGGGAAGACTGTGGTTCGGAGCATCGGTAGCCGATGACGATCATGCACCGGAGGGGAATCTGTATTGTTATTCCGCCGAGAATGTGAAAATCATGCAGGCTGATACCAGAATTTCTAATGGTATGGCGTGGAGCAGAGACAGAAAGCACTTCTATTTTTCGGATTCACCGGAGTATGCTGTATTTATATATGATCATGATCCTGAAACAGGGATCATTACAAACAGAAGAGTGCTTTTTACGGTTGAAAACGGTGTGCCGGATGGCCTTGCAATCGATTCGGATGACAATATCTGGGTTGCAGTCTGGGGTGGAAACCGCATCGAAAAGCATGACGGAAGAACCGGCGAACTGCTGGCGGAGATTACGGTTCCGGCTAAACAGACAAGCTCGTGCTGCTTCTGCGGGGAAGATATGAAAACACTTTTTATTACATCGGCAGGAGTCGGACTGGATGGAAAGTATGACGGATGTCTTTTCACATGCAGAGTGGATGCACAGGGTGTCGCGCCGGATTATATGGTTCTCTAGATTATGATTCCGGCATATGGAGTTTGCTCAAAAAAAATATGAATAAAAAATTATTGAGAAATAATAAAGCTCGACGGTGAAGCCGAGTTGGATAGAGGATATATATTTGAAATCAGGAGGATAAAGAAATGCAGAAAATGACTTCAGCGTATGCTAACAAGTTACTCAAGAGTCTTGAGGAGGATAAGATGTTCTGGGCTAACAAGGAGGAGACTTCCAAGACCTATGTTGCAGCTCTCAATGAGGAGCCGGTTATTCCGGAGTATGATTATTCCGAGGTTGCCAAGACTATCAATGATATTGATGAGAAGATTGCCAAGATCAAGCATGCGATCAACCTCGCAAATGCAACCGCAAAGCTTAGGGTCGGCAGCGAGATCATGAGTGTGGATACTATACTTGTCAGAATGGCTCAGCTGAATAAGAGGAAAAATATACTTGATATTATGCGTAAGCAGCTTCCAAAGGAGAGACTTGAGCAGAGATCTTTCACAGCGCGAAATGCAGTTCCGGAGTACCGCTATATCAACTATGATCTTGAGCTGATCAAGTCGGAATACGAGAAGGTTTCAGAGAAGATTATGGAGATGCAGATGGCTCTCGATATATATAATCAGACAGTGACCTTTGATGTGGAGATTGATTAACATTTTTTAATGTTATATTCCGTGCAGGCATTTATTCGTGTTTAATGTTATGGTTCACGTTTAATAGTACTGTTCCCGGTTATTCGTTATCAGTTATCGGTTAAGGTTTAGTGTTAACGTTGGGAAAATCGTCTAATTATAAAACTGCCTGCAGAAAACCTTCAGCTTCGGCTGAGTGCGGAGGTTCGGTTTCATGCACAGGCTGCGGTTGGTCTTCGGACCTTCCGCAGCTTTTAAATTCTGCTTAGGTATTCAGCATGAGTCTTTTCGATATGGAAGGGCTAAAAGCACTATTGACAGGATGGTGCATATGTTGTAATGTTTATACATCTGAAAAATATAACTCTTATTCAGAGTGGTGGAGTTACAGGGAACGTTGAAGCCACGGCAACCCAATCTGATTTTATGGTTAAACGACTATAAATGAAGGATGAAGGTGCCAGCCTGAGCACAAAGTATTTGTGAGCAATAAGAGGGTTTGTATAATGAATTATCAAATCCGGTTGTGCTTGCAATCGGATTTTTTGTGTAGACAATGAGCCAAGCGACGACATGCGTGGAAACACGCAAATGTCGGCATTTGGCGAATGACCATCACCGAGTGACGGAGTCACGAGGGGATGAGCTGACGGAGTCAGCATCTACGCAGTTTGATACAAACTCAACCTGCCGCAAAAAAGCAGAAAAGGAGAAACAAATGGAGAGAAGACTTTTTACATCCGAGTCCGTTACAGAAGGACATCCGGATAAGATCTGCGATCAGATTTCAGATGCGATACTTGACGAGATGATACGTCAGGATCCAAATAGCCGTGTAGCCTGCGAGACAACAGTTACAACAGGACTTGTTCTGGTTGTAGGCGAGATCACTACTAACGCCTATGTTGATATTCAGAAGACAGTCAGAGATACTGTCAGAGAGATCGGTTATGACAGAGCAAAATACGGTTTTGACTGTGACACCTGCGGTGTTCTCGTTGCAATCGATGAGCAGTCAGCAGATATTGCCATGGGAGTTGATAAGGCTCTTGAGGCTAAGGAAAATCAGATGAGTGATGCAGAGATCGAGGCTATCGGTGCAGGAGATCAGGGTATGATGTTTGGTTATGCCACAACTGAAACACCTGAGCTTATGCCTTATCCGATCTCACTTGCACATAAGCTTTCAAGAAGGCTTACAGAGGTTCGTAAGAACGGAACTCTTCCTTATCTCAGACCTGACGGTAAGACTCAGGTTACTGTTGAATACGATGAGGATGGCAAACCGGCAAGAATTGATACGGTTGTTCTTTCAACCCAGCACAGCGAGGACGTAACTCAGGAGCAGATCCATGAGGATGTTAAGAAATATATCTTTGATGTGGTTATTCCGGCAGATATGGTTGATGAGAAAACAAGATATTTCATCAATCCAACAGGACGTTTCGTTATCGGCGGACCTCACGGTGATTCAGGTCTTACAGGACGTAAGATCATAGTTGATACCTACGGCGGATACGCTCGTCACGGCGGCGGAGCTTTCTCAGGAAAGGATCCTACAAAGGTTGACCGTTCGGCTGCTTATGCTGCACGTTATGTTGCAAAAAATATTGTTGCCGCAGGACTTGCAGAGAAGTGCGAGGTTCAGCTTTCATATGCGATCGGAGTTGCAAGACCTACATCTATATTTGTAGATACATTTGGTACAGGTAAGCTTTCGGATACAAGGATAGTAGAGATCGTAAGAGAAAACTTTGATCTTCGTCCTGCAGGTATAATCAAGATGCTCGACCTTCGTCGTCCTATCTACAAGCAGACAGCAGCTTACGGACATTTTGGAAGAACAGATATCGATGTTCCATGGGAGAAGACAGATCTTGCTGAGAAGCTTGCAGGATATCTTGCATAGTCATTATCAAGAATATGCATGAAATAAGTTGATTAATGCATAATATGCACAAAATATACATTATTCATTGAAGAAACTACGAAAAAACGTAAAATAACGCTTGCATATTTACATGAAATATGCGAATATAGACAAATACCAGTGAATTTTATTAATTTCATTGGTATTTGTTGTTTGGAGAAAAAATACCGACAGGTTATAAGTGATGGCTGCCGGTGATGTAAATACTATTTATTGAGGGAAAATGATATGAAAAACATGCTGAATTTCAAAAATTTCACAGCAGAGGAGCTTCAGGACATCCTGGACCTTGCTCTTGATATGAAGAGGGATCCTAAGAAATACGCTCATGCTCTTGAGGGAAAGAAGCTTTATTCTCTGTTTGAGAAGACATCCACAAGAACCTTCCTTTCATTTGCAACAGGAATCACTGAGCTCGGCGGACACTATTTTAACCAGCTTTGGGAGGATTCAAACTTTGTTCTTGGCGAGCCAATCTCTGAGATCAAATATGTATGCAGAAATGTCGACATCATTATGGCACGTCTCATCAAGAACGAAACAGTTGAGATGTTCGGTGAGAATGTAACAGTTCCTTTCATCAACGGCTGTGACAATTCATATCATCCATGTCAGATCCTTGCTGATATGCTTACAGTTATCGAGAAATTCGGAACACTGAATGTTAAGCTTCTTTTCATCGGTGCCAAGAACAATGTATTTAACTCTCTGGTAGAGTTCTTCGCGAAGATGAAGCAGGGTACTCTCTACGGACTTACACCTCTTGTAAACAACACTGCCTGCGGTGATGATTTCTATGAGGCTGCTAAGGCAACAGGTCACTATGTTGAGCTTGATCCAACCATGAGTATGGAGGAGGCTAAGAAATACGCCGACATCATGGATATCCTTTATACAGACACATGGGTAGACATGGAGTTCTTCAATAATCCTGCATATAAGGAGAAGAAGGAAGAAACCCTTGCGAAGATGATGCCTTACCAGATTAATGATGAGTTCACTAAGGACAGCAAGGCGATAGTATTCCACGATATGCCTATGCATGTTGGTTTTGAGATTTCGGAGAGCGTTGAGATGAAGAATCTCGACCACATCCTTGATCAGGCCGAGAACCGCCGTCACGCTGAGAAGGCTGTTATGTACACACTGATCAATTCATAAGCAAAGATATTTGCCATTTATTATACAAATCATGATTTTTGTATAGTGATCAAACACTTTTTCATATTGTTTTTTGTATAAAAACATTGTATATTGTATAAAGTTATAGCCTGCATAGTGATATGCAGGCTAATCTTTTGCGTAGGTAAAGAGTTGGCAGCATGCGATTGCAGGCATTTGGCGAATAGGCAGTATCTACATAAAAAAGAGTCATATATTCACCTGACACGGTGAAATATGTGTGATCAATATGAAAAAATATAGGAGATTATGGTATGGAAAAACGTAACAAATTCTCGGGCTCATTCGGGTTCGTGCTTGCGGCAGCGGGAAGTGCCGTAGGCCTCGGAAACATCTGGCGCTTTCCGGCGCTCGCAGCCAAAAACGGAGGCGGATTCTTCCTTATAGTTTATCTGGTTCTTGCAGTAACCTTTGGTTTTACACTTCTTATTACAGAGGTTGCAATCGGACGTAAGACCAATCAGAGTTCACTCACAGCCTATGGAAAATTAAATAAGAAGTTTGGCTGGGTTGGTGTAATCTCGGCAGTAGTACCGTTTCTTATCCTTCCTTATTATTGTATAGTAGGTGGATGGGTTCTTAAATACGCAGTTGTATTTATCATCGGTCAGGGCAAAAATGCAGCCGACGGAGGATACTTTGTTGAGTTCCTTACCAATCCAAAATGGACTATTATGTTTGACCTTATCTTCCTTTTTGCAACATGCTTTGTTGTATTCAGAGGAGTAAATAAGGGTATCGAGTCGCTTTCAAGAATACTTATGCCTATCCTTCTCGTTCTTGTTGTAGGTATTGCAATATTCTCTCTTACCATAAAGAATAAGGAAACAGGAGTAACAGGCCTTGAAGGTTTAAAATACTATGTTGTTCCTAATGTTGACGGATATACCTTCGGTGATTATTTCAGAGTTGTCATGGATGCCTTGACGCAGCTCTTCTATAGTATAAGCGTTGCCATGGGTATCATGGTTACCTACGGTTCTTATTATAAGAAGGACGATAATCTTGTACGAAGCGTAAACCATATCGAAATATTTGATACAGTTGTTGCTTTTCTCGCCGGTGTTATGATCATCCCTGCAGTTTATGTTTTCATGGGCAAGGAAGGAATGACAGGTGGTGCAGGACTCGTATTTATGGTTATTCCTAAGGTTTTCGAATCAATGGGTGCCATCGGCCAGCTTATCGGTGCACTGTTCTTCATCATGGTGCTTTTCGCTGCACTTACAAGCTCGATCTCAGTCCTTGAGGCTGTTGTTTCCGGAATGATCGATAAGTTCGGAATGAGCAGAAAGAAGGCCGTTGTTTCCGAGGGACTTATCGCAGCTGTAATCGGTGCAATCATCTGCCTCGGCTACTATGCAAAATCAATCTTCTACATGGAGGTTGATCTTCCGAATGGTGCGAAGGGTCAGCAGCTCCTCGACGTTGTTGATTACCTTGCAAATAACATCTTCATGCCGATCGTAGCGATCGGAACCTGTATCCTTGTCGGATGGGTTGTTAAGCCAAAGACTGTGATCGAGGAAGCAACCATCAATGGTGAGAAGTTCGGACGTAAGGCTCTCTACAAGATCATGATCACTGTAGTAGCTCCTATCCTTCTGACAATGATACTTCTTGTTTCGCTGGGTATTATCAAGTTAAAGGGATAGTATAAAATCATATATGCTTTTTGTTGAAAAGAGAATGAGCGTATATTTCGAAGTATTGCGGGATTTGTATAGATTTAGCAAATCTTAGCACGCTGAGAAATATATGCTCATTCTCGTATAATATAAAGAAATTGATTTGACATACCGCCTTGGTGAATCTATAATGATTGAAGTGTATCAGAGAGGCGGAGGTCCGCCGCATCTGACGAAATGGAGGCATATATGAGACATTTGATCGATCCAATCGATATATCGGTTAAGGAGCTGGACAAGCTTCTCAACTTGTCACTTGATATTATTGCACATAAGGACAAATACAGTGAGCGCTGTAAAGGAAAGAAGATAGCGACTCTGTTTTATGAACCAAGTACAAGAACAAGACTTAGCTTTGAAGCAGCGATGCTTGAGCTGGGCGGTTCCGTGCTTGGTTTTTCTTCGGCCGACTCATCATCGGTTAGTAAAGGCGAAAGCATTGAAGATACCGTAAGAGTAGTGGGATGCTTTGCCGATGTTATAGCTATGAGACATCCGAATGAAGGAGCTCCGATGCTTGCGTCTATGTATTCACCGGTTCCTATAATAAATGCCGGTGACGGTGGTCACAACCATCCGACACAGACACTTACAGACCTTCTCACAATCCTTCGTGAGAAAGGCAGACTTGATAATATGACCATCGGTCTCTGCGGAGATCTGAAATTCGGTCGTACGGTACATTCTCTTGTCAAAGCCATGTCAAGATATGAGGGAATCAAGTTTGTATTTATTTCTCCTAAGGAGCTGAAGGTTCCGGATTATCTGATCAGTGAGGTCGTTGAACCTGCAGGCATTCCTTACGAAGAAGTTACTTCTCTTGAGGAAAATATAAATAAACTCGACGTTCTTTACATGACAAGAGTTCAGAGAGAACGTTTCTTCAATGAAGCTGATTACGTCAGACTGAAGGATACCTACATCCTCGACAAGGCAAAGCTTCATGATGCTAAGGAAGACATGATCATTCTTCATCCTCTTCCGAGAGTAAATGAGATCGCAACAGAGGTTGACAGCGACCCGAGAGCCGCCTACTTCCGCCAGGTCATGAACGGAAAGTACGTCAGAATGGCACTCATATTAACGCTGCTGGACTTAACTTATTGAGTAAATTGAATCCGTGAATAAATATGCCTCTGAAGGCGTATTTTGCTACAACTGGGTAGTAATATGCGGAGCATATTGCTATCATGAGCGAAGCGAATGATGCGGCATGCATAGCATGCCACATACATCATGAAATGATGTATGAATGATTCTGTTTACAGAATCATTGCACACGAAGAGACATATTTTTCACGGATAATCTAATAGTTAATATAGGAGACATCTGAAAAATGAAGATAGACAGCATACAGAACGGCATAGTTCTTGACCACATCACCGCAGGCAAGGCCATGCAGATTTATTATGATCTCGGCCTTGACAAGCTTTCCTGCAGCGTTGCCCTTATCCAGAAGGTTAACAGCAAGAAGATGGGCAAGAAGGATATCATTAAGATAGATCAGAATATGGATATCGATCTTGATGTCATCGGTTATATCGACCCGGATGTTACGGTAAGTATCATCAAGGATGGCGAGACCATCGAAAAGAAGAAGGTTGATCTTCCGAAGAAGCTTGTAAATATCAAAAAATGCAAAAATCCGAGATGCATAACAGCCATCGAGAAGGGTATCCCTCATATTTTCAAGCTAACTGACGAGAAAAACCGCGTGTACAGATGCATTTACTGCGAGGCTGATAAATAAAGAAGGGCAGACAGGCCGTTAATCGATACGATCGATACAATACGACAAAATCAACTTAATGTATTAAAAAAGATTTACAAATTGTTTTAATATGTTATAATTAGTTGATTATGTATATTTTTTAATGATAATAATGTAAGATTATCCATGTATTTTTCTCGGGAAAGAAGGCTGCATGGTGTCTTTTAGTTATTTATAAATTGTGGGAGCTTATAGTTATGGAACAGTATGCAATCAAGGGTGGCAATGCATTAGAGGGTGAGGTTACTATTGCGGGCGCCAAAAATGCAGCACTTGGAATACTTGCAGCAGCGATAATGACTGACGAGGATGTCATAATCGAAAATGTACCTGATGTCAGCGATACCAGAACTCTTCTGGCAGCTATTTCCGATATCGGTGCAACGGTTGAACATATAGACAAACATACCGTCAGGATCTGCGGAAAGAATATAGTAGGTGACGAGACCCTTTCAGTAGACGGTGTTCATATCAGAAAGATCAGAGCGTCTTACTATCTTATAGGAGCGCTTCTTGGAAAATATAATTATGCGAACGTAGCACTTCCGGGAGGATGTGATATCGGTTCGAGACCTATTGACCTTCATATCAAGGGCTTTGAAAACCTCGGAGCTGATGTGAAGATTGTTCAGGGAGGAAAGATTGTTGCAAAGGCAGAGAAACTGGTAGGAAAACATATCTACCTTGATACGGTTTCTGTCGGTGCGACTATAAATATCATGCTTGCCGCTGCACTTGCAGAGGGTAAGACCACTATTGAAAATGCAGCCAAAGAGCCGCATATAGTTGACGTTGCAAACTTCCTCAATACCATGGGAGCAAACATCAAGGGTGCTGGTACTGATGTTATCAGAGTCAGAGGCGTTGCCAGACTTCATGGCGCCGAGTATTCGATTATACCTGACCAGATCGAGGCAGGAACCTTTATGGCTATGGCGGTAGCTACAAGAGGAAATGTCCTGATCAAAAATGTTATTCCTAAGCATCTTGAGGCTATTTCCTCAAAGCTTATTGAGATGGGCGCAACAGTAATTGAATATGATGATTCGGTGAGAGTCATGGCGGATGGACCACTTAAACCAACTCAGATCAAAACCCTTCCATATCCGGGATTTCCTACGGATATGCAGGCTCAGATGGCCGCAACACTTGCTATCTCAAATGGTACCAGTGTTGTAACGGAAAGCATCTTTGAAAATCGTTTCAGATATGTTCATGAGCTTCGCAAGATGGGAGCAAATATTCAGGTTGAGGGCAACGCAGCCATTATCCACGGCGTAGAGAAATATATGGGAGCCAATCTTGTTGCTTCGGATCTCCGTGCGGGAGCGGCGCTTGTTATTGCAGCGCTTGCGGCAGAAGGCTTCAGTACTATCGACGATATCAAATATGTCAAGCGTGGTTACGAGGATTTTGATGATAAGATCAGAGGCCTCGGAGGAATGATCGAGATAGTTGATTCGGAAAGAGATATGCAGAAATTCAGATTGAAAATAGGTTAAAGATAATGCGGGTTTCACGCCATCGCCAAACGGCGGTGGCGTTAACTTTATAAACGTGAAAGCCATATCATTAGTAGCGGAAAGGCGGAAAAAACAATGGCAAAGAAAACATTTTACATCACAACGGCAATAGCATATGCATCAGGAAAGCCTCATATAGGCAATACCTATGAGATCGTTCTTGCCGACAGCATCGCAAGGTACAAGAGATTTACCGGTTATGATGTGAGATTCCAGACAGGTACCGATGAGCATGGTCAGAAGATCGAGACCAAGGCCTTCGAAAACTTCTCTACTCCAAAGGAGTTCGTTGACGAGCAGGCGGGAGAGATCAAGAGAATCTGGGATATCATGAACACATCATATGATAAGTTCATCAGAACTACCGATGAGTATCATGAGGTGCAGATACAGAAGATATTTAAGAAGCTCTATGACAAGGGCGATATATATAAGAGTGAATATGAGGGACTTTACTGTACTCCGTGTGAGTCCTTCTGGACAGAAAGTCAGCTTGTTGACGGCTGCTGTCCTGACTGCGGACGTCCTGTAAAGCCTGCAAAGGAAGAGGCGTATTTCTTCAAGATGAGCAAATATGCCGACAGACTTATCCAGTACATTGATGAGCATCCGGAGTTCATTCAGCCGGAATCAAGAAAGAATGAGATGGTAAATACCTTCCTTAAGCCGGGTCTTCAGGATCTCTGCGTATCCCGTACCTCTTTCAAATGGGGCATCCCTGTTGATTTCGATACCAAGCATGTTGTTTATGTATGGATAGATGCACTTTCAAACTACATCACCGGACTTGGCTATGATGTTGATGGTAACAGTGATCCTATGTTTGAGAAATACTGGCCTGCAGACCTTCACCTTATCGGTAAGGATATTCTGAGATTCCATACCATCTACTGGCCGATCATGCTGATGGCTCTTGACCTTCCTCTTCCTAAGCAGGTATTTGGTCATCCATGGCTTATTCAGAGCGACGGCAAGATGAGCAAGAGTAAGGGAAATGTTCTCTACGCTGACGATATGGTTGATCTTTTCGGCGTTGATGCGGTCAGATATTTCGTGCTTCATGAGATGCCATTTGATAACGATGGTGTTATTTCGTGGGAGCTCCTTATAGAGAGGATCAATTCCGACCTCGCAAATACACTTGGAAACCTCGTTCACAGAACGATTTCAATGGTAAATAAGTATTTCGGAGGAGTTGTTTCTGACGGCGGAATAAGCATTGATCCGGATGATGAATACAAGAAGTTCATCCTCGGTACAAGACTTAAAGTCAATGATGCGATGGATAAGCTTCGTGTTGCCGATGCGCTTACCGAAATCTGGAATCTCTTTAAGAGATGTAATAAATATATTGATGAGACAATGCCTTGGGCACTTGCCAAGGAAGGCGATATGGAGGACAGACTTAAGACTGTACTCTACAATCTTGTTGAAGGCATAACGATCGGAGCAAGTCTCCTTTCATCATTTATGCCTGAGACGGCTGAGAAGATATTTGCCCAGCTGAATACTGAGCCTAGAAAGGTTACAGAGCTTGGCAGCTTTGGACTTTATCCGCAGGGTAATAAGGTAACAGAGAATCCTGAGATGCTTTTTGCAAGAATTGATACAGAGAAGAAGCTCGCTGAGATAGAGGAGAAATTCCCTGCAAAGCAGCCTGAGCCTGAGAAACCTAAGAAGAAGGAAGTTGTTGAGGAGAAGACAGAGATCCCTTCTGTCGAGGCAGCTGTCAAGGATCAGATCACACTTGATGAATTTGACAAGATGCAGCTTCAGATCGGTGAGGTTTTAAAGTGTGAAGAAGTTCCTGGCTCTAAAAAGCTTATCTGTTCGCAGGTTCAGGTAGCGGGAAGAGTACTTCAGATAGTTTCAGGTATCAAGAAGTTCTACTCACCGGAAGATATGGTCGGAAAGAAGGTTGTAGTTATTACAAATCTTAAGCCTGCAAAGCTTGCAGGAGTTCTTTCTGAAGGAATGCTTCTCTGTGCAGAGGATTTCGATGGTAATCTGGCGCTTCTTACGGCTGAGAAGGATATGCCGGCAGGAGCGATGATCAGCTAGTGAAGGGAAAAGGAGGTTACAATGAGTACTGATAATAAAAATGTTACGATGGATTTAAATGATATCGATAATATTTTTGAGGATAAGGCGGGTGATAAGAAGGCTGTACAAGCTGTTTCGGACGGTGCAAAGGTTGTTGATTCCGAAGCACTTACCGGCGAAGAGCTTACTACCGTCCTGTCCGGAGATATGAACGGGGAACTTACAGGGGAAGAAGGGACCACGGTTCTTTCAAATGAAGAGATGGGACTTGATCTGAATGATCCGAAGGACTTTGTACCTCAGGGCGGATTTCAGCCGGTCAGCGGACCTATTCCGACTGCACCACAGGGCGGATTCAAGCCTGCTAATGGACCAATTCCACAGGGCGGTCCGGTACCTGCACAGGGCAACTTCCGGCCTGCAAACGGTCCGATACCACAGGGTGGACCTGTACCACCACAGGGCGGATTCAAACCACAGAACGGCCCGGTACCACCTGTAAATCCGATGGCGCAGAACAGTCCGGTTCCTCCGGTGAATCCTATACCACAGGGTGGCCCGATTCCACAGGGCGGATTCAAGCCACAGAAC
>CAMNMC010000113.1 GCA_946544235.1 uncultured Lachnospiraceae bacterium
CATGAATATACCGATAAGTCTTGCTATACTCATAGGATTGAAGAGAAGCACGATACCGAAAACAGCTGTTACACCGTCGATACACATGAAAATCTTCCAGCCTTCTCCGCCGGTCTTCTTCTGAAGCTTTGCAGCCTCCCAGAGCTTAAGTCCGGAATTGATAAGAATGATCAGACCAAAAAGTCTGATGAATATACTCATTATCGAACCTGCAAAGATAAGGAAAACAATTCCGAGGATTGCGAAAAGCGCCGCGATCATAACAACGTTCGGTGTGATGTTGTCATATTTTGAAATGATTGTTATTACACCGCCGAGAATAAGGACTACTCCGACTATCTTAACAACAGTCGAAAGGATTGCTCCCGGATTGATGATAAATATAATCCCGAGGATTATCATAAGTACAGGAACCACGAGACTCTTTGAATCCTCTGATATAAACCTGATAAAACTCTTCATACTTTTTACCTCCAGATATAATACTGTCCTCAGACAGTATCCGTGAATACTCGATTACGCAAAATAAGCATAATCATCCACTGACTATAATATAACTAACTACATATATTTTACAAGTAGTTTTTGTGGCAAACATATTTCTTTATATAATTACTGTAATATTGATATCACATACTATCCGTTATTGTACTGCACGATCAATTCACGACCAAACTCTCATCCTATAAACTACTCACGATATTAAATATCTCATCCGCAACACTGTCATGTGTATTCGGACCGAGCACAATGTCAGCGGCTTCGATACAGCTTTCGGATGCATTTGAAACCGCATAACCTACACCTGCGAGAAGAAGCATTCCGGTGTCATTATCGGCATTTCCGAAGGCGGCCATCTGCTCAGTCGGTATACCCAGCTTCTCGCCCAGAACCTTCATACCCTTTTCCTTGCCACAGTCATAATAGGAAATCTCTATCAGATAATCAATTGACGAAGTAACATATATGTCATCGATCCTGCCAAGCTCGTCCAGAAGAGTATCTCGAAGGTTCAGATCATGCATCAATATATTTACACAGTCCAGATGATCAATATTATCTGTAATGAACGCCTTAATATCATCCTCAGGAACTCTGGTCTTCTTCAAATACTCCTTACGATGAGCCGTGATATCATTTCTTTCATCAAGAGTTTTCAGATAAGCCTTCGAGGAATGCGGTGTTCCATCCATGAAAGCATCCGTAAACATATTATATTTATCCGCGATCGCAAGGACCTCTCTGACGGACTTCTCTGTCATAAAGCTGGAATGTACTCTCTCCCCCGTGCGGTTATCCACAACATTCGCACCGTTACTGCATATCGCATATCTGATGCACGGAAGACTCGTTATTTCTTCGGGAAGTGATGAGTAAGACCTTCCGCTGGCTATCACAACCTCTATCCCGGCTTCGTCAGCCTTGATAAGCGACTCCCTTGCATGCTCAGTCATTCTTCCGCTGCCATCAAGAAATGTGTCATCCAGATCTATCGCAAGCATCCTTATCTTAGGTTTTATCCCCGCAGCCGCAAGTATCCTGTCGACAGCGTGACCATCGCACTTATTCATATATTTACGAACGTTTTCCTTTATCTTATTTACACTGATCAGCTGATTCCTATTTATACTTTTTTTCAGATTATGAATCAACTCTCTATCATCTGTTGATTCAGCCCCATTATTCATGCCTATAGAATCATCACAACCGTATATTTTAAAACCGGAATTATCAATACCTCCAATATGATCATTCACTGCAGAGGTTCTTTCATCACCGGCAAAAACACGTAGCAACTCATGCAGTTCCCTGAGGCTCTTCGTCACGGGCGCCCCCAGTTCCTTTGGCTCGATGCAGAGTCCTCTTCTCTTCTTATAATGCTCAAGATCCGGCACGAAGAAGATAAAAGGCTTTTCGTAAAGCATCATGTCATAAACAACAGACGAATAATCCGTAATCATTATATCCGCCGCCGGAAGCAGTTCCTCCGTCGACAGCCCACAGTTTAGTTCCGGATACTTCTTCTGCAGACACGGATGGAGGCTCACTACAAAATAATACTCATCCTTAAGCCTGTCAAAAACCTTTGTTATGCCCGATTCAAGTCCTTTGCATACCGGATCTGATGCATTTCCCGAAAAACTCGGCGTGTAGATACACACCTTCTTTCCGACAGCTTTCGGATGCTTTTCATAAAATTTTTTCTTCAGTTCATCGTTATTATCATTATCATAGTACAGATCAGTCCTTGCCATTCCGAGTGGTCTCACCACGCCCTTCTCAAGGTGCAGTGCATGTTCAAAGTAAGACACGACCTCCTCCGAACTGACTGAGAGAATGTCCACATTTGCCATAGGGTTACCCTTATAATATGACGGAATATCATCCGGGCAGTCATAACCCATCTTCTTAAGCAGTCCACCGGAATGCCACAGCTGTATAAGCTTTGTCTCTTTCCTCTTCCTGCACGACGCTGCCGGCAGAAAATAATTTGACAGAAATACATACTCCGCCGTCGCATACTCCCTCATAAAATCACTGATATATGCCTTCTTCTCCGAAGCACTCATCTCAGCAAAACATACGCACATATCCTTCACATCATAACCATAGCGTGATAGTCTTTCGGCAACAGGACGCATATTTATATCCATGCCCTTACTATGGCTGCACGCAAATATAACCTTCCCTTTTTCAACAGGAAGCTTAGCTGCTTTCCTGTAGATTCCGGGAAGGTATATATTCTGAAGCACCATTTTGACATATTGTTTTGCAACATATTTTACTGACATAGTCTATTCGTTTTCGATCATACTATCAATATCTGTATCTGACATACCGTCAACGTCGTATTTCTCACTCTCCGACGTATTCTCACCTTCCTCGGTGCTTTCCTCGGTAGCTCCCTCTTCAGTAGCTTCGGTGGTTTCCTCAGTACTCTCCGGAAGCTGTTCCTTATATTCGGAAACCAGTTTCTGAAGATCTTCTATCTTCTTCTCGAGTCCGGCTATCTCTTCGTCCTTTTTCTGACTCTCTTCTTTTGCAGAATCAATATCATTCTGAAGAGCCGTCTTCTCCTTGATCAGATTATCCGCCTCTGCATTTTTCGAAGCAAGCCTCTCGCTATAGGTTGCCTCAAGCTTGGAAATATCTCTCTTCCTGTTCTTATCCTTGACCGGAACGACCAGAAGATAGAAAATACCTATTCCTATAAGCACACCCACAAGGACGTAAATATTTGACATCCTCGCGCGATTCAGTCTGCGGTATCTGCGGTTGATCGTATTTTCTCCGGACTTTTTCCTCTCAGGCAGCTGTATCTTCCTCGCAGGACGTTTTCCATCCTCAGAAGAGGCACTCACGCCATAGTATTCATCATCAAACAGGTTCTCGTCATCATCGGCTTCTTCCTTGCTTCTTACGATATCGCCCTCCGACTCGCCCATCTCGCGGAGATAACGCATAGCCAGCGGATTGTATCTGTCGATCGTCAGAACCTTTGAGATAGTCTTCTTCGCCTTACCTACTCTTCCCTGCTCATATTCAATAAGTCCAAGCAGCAAATACGCCTTGATGAAATGCTTATTAACCGATATGCATCTTCTGAGCTGTATCGTGGCAAGATCAAAGGAATGGCTTTCCGCATAGTCAACTGCCGTATTAAACATCTTGGTGATACTGTCCGCCTCACCCAGCTGCTTATTATCGGCCTTGAGGTCCTTCAGATAATGCGCTGCAGCATTATCTCTGGACTGATAGTTAATGCTCATAACCCAGTGATTAAGCGCATCAACAATCTCGCCCGTTTCGTAATAGAGAAGGCCGAGAAGATTTCTTGCTTCTATATTTTTCTTGTTGTATCTGAGCGACGTTTTGAGCGAATCTATCGCACCCGTGATATCTCTCATCTTCGCCTTATCCAGCGCGAGGTTATAGTGATATCCCGAGGTATTGTAGGCCTTCTGGAGGAACTTATCCGGCAGATGACACTCTGTACAATAGCCGTTGGTGCTCACAGGGGCGCCGCATCTTATGCATCTCTTCCTGATTGCCATCTATCTGTTACCTCTAAGATCCTTGGTCATCTCCATGACTATATCAGTAATATCCTTCAGATCATTACTGTATATCGCTTCCTCAGTCTGATCGACCTCATAATTCTTTGTGAAATTCTTTATTTCTTCATCAAAATCAAGCATGATTATTCCTCATCTATAAAATCAAAAAAACAAATACCGTTTTATTCAATATCAAAACTATTATACCCATAAATTGTTCAAACCAAAGTATAACAGGGCGTTGTTGAAAAATCAACAGCGCCCTGCTCCATTTGATCCAGCCGTTCTAGTTCTTTTCTACTTTGTTCAATGTTTTCTTTGATTTGTGCACCAAGTTGTTGCAGTTATTCGGACAAAGTCTCCTACCGCCCCAACTTGATGTCATATTTTTTACATCAAGATTTCATCAGCTTCGGATTTTGTTGTTATAAACAAAAAAAATGATCCGGATTTATTCCAGATCATTTATGAATACAAAAATATGGATGCAAAACAGATCAATCAACTGCAGGAATATATAAAGCTTCTATCTCACCGGCAAGATACAGAGACCCTGCAGTAAAAAGAAGTACATTATCCTTAAGCTCTCCCAACACCTCTTTAAGGCAGTCCGAAAGAGCTGGGATTGATCTTACAATTGGTCTTTTACTATCATCAATCGCCTTATCTTTATCAGCACAGTTATACTTAGCAAATAACTCCGCAATACTCTGAACATCCGTTTTTCGATAAGAATTAAATGTCGTAAGATATATCTCATCAAAAAGTGCCGCGTCGCAGATCATCCTGACCATCTCCGGATAATCCTTGTCGTTTGAAACAGCAAATATAAGCTTAACCTTTTCAGGTTTCTTTACATCAACCATATCCCTTGCAGCAGCTAAAAACTGAGGCATTGCATCAGTGTTATGCGCACCATCTATTATGACATTATCTCTAAGCTTCTCCATGCGCGCAGGCATTGAAAACTTATTAAGAGCAGTCTTTATAATACTGTAGCAATCCTGAATCGGATTCTCTCTACTTCCTTTTTTATCGTCATATGACAGTTCATAGATTAGTTCAAAAGCTTTCTTGGCTGTCGAAGCATTTTCCTTCTGATACTCTATAGCCAGTGCCGGATTATTTATGGCCTGATCTGTCGTATCATCTATCCACAGTCTGATATCAGCATCCACAACATCTACAATGTAAATATCCGAATCCAATTCATCGGCGCGTTTTTTTATCACATCAGCCGCCTTATTTTTAAGCTCTACGTCGGAATAATTGAATGTTTCATCTTTTTTATCTGCTTCTGAGCAATTATGATCATGGCAGATTGCATTATGAACCACCGGAACACCCGGTTTGATGATTCCTGCCTTCTCGAAAGCAATCTTCTCTATTGTGTCTCCAAGATACTGCATGTGATCCATTCCGATAGAAGTGATCACTGAAACTACCGGGGTTATTATATTTGTTGCATCCAGCCTGCCGCCCATGCCGGTTTCATAAACCACATAGTCAACCTTCTGCTCTGCAAAATATACCGCTGCCATTGCGAAGATAAACTCAAAGAAGGACGGATGCCTGAGACCGTTATCATGAACTGCCTCAATAACCGTCCTGAAGCATCTTATAAAATCTTCATCGGATATCATTTCACCGTCAATGGCTATTCTCTCATTGATTCTTACAAGGTGCGGTGAAGTAAACGAACCCGTTCTGTAGCCGGCCTCTGATAACATCAGCCTGAGCATCTCGGTAGTTGAACCCTTACCGTTGGTTCCTGCCACATGTACCGTCTTCGGTTTATCCTGCGGATCACCAAGCTCCTTCATGAGCTTCCTAAGATCCTCCGTTCCGATCTTCTCTGCAAATTTCGGTATCGCTAGAATGTATTCCGTGACTTCTTCTATCGAAAGTTTCCTATTTCTATCAATTAAATTATTTATTACCAACATATCTACTGCCACTCAAAATTATTCTATCAATCAAAACCATACGTGATTATCACTCTAACATATCATAATTTGCATGAACACCAGCTAAACATCTATCACACTGTAGACTCACATATATTATTAACGCATCACCGTCTCAGGCTTATGATACGTATCACATATGGTTACCAATTTCTTTATCGGTTATCCACCTTCTCAGGATACATATCATGCTGCGTAAGTCTGTCCCACGCAACCTGTTCCCACTTCGTTCCCGGTCTGCCATAGTTGCAATAAGGATCGATCGAGATGCCTCCACGCGGAGTGAATTTGCCCCAGACCTCGATGTATTTCGGATCCATCAGCTTGATCAGATCCTTCATGATTATATTTACGCAGTCTTCGTGGAAATCACCATGATTTCTGAAGCTGAAGAGATAAAGCTTCAGTGACTTACTCTCCACCATCCTGACGTCCGGAACGTATGAGATGTATATCGTTGCGAAGTCCGGCTGTCCCGTGATCGGGCAGAGACTTGTGAACTCCGGACAGTTGAATTTTACAAAATAATCGTTATCCTGATGCTTATTTACAAAGGTCTCCAGAAGTCCCGGATCATAATTCATCGGATAAACAACTCCCTGGTTCCCGAGCAGCGATAAACCTTCTTTTTCTATATCATTTCTTGACATTTTTCTATCCTCCGGATCATTACAAGATCAATAAAATCAATGTATATATATCAATGGTCAGACCGTCATTCTGATATCTCCATACCATCAGAGACTGGCGAATCATCCCACCGCAAATATCAGTATAACACAAATAATCATCTTGTCATATAACCAAAATAAAGTTATACTTATCATGTGAGGGTTACACAGACTACAGTCATATGCAGTCCCGATATGATCAGATTTTATCGATCACATAATATCGGTATTCACCAGAGTAAATACAGGAGGTGCAGTAAAATGCAGACATACAAGATCAGATCTCAGTACAACAATCTCATTAACCTCAAGGTGACTCCGGGTCACTTTGCAACATCGTCATCACATATCAACTATTTTATAGATCTTACCACTCTTAAGGCAAGAACCAGTGAGGCAAAGGCCGTAGCTAAATCGATGAGTACAGACTACATCGCATCCACCATCGTTGACACGATCATCTGTATGGATGGAACTGATGTTATAGGTGCTTATCTTGCTGATGAGCTCACCAATTCCGGCATCATGTCAATGAATGCTCACGGCAGTATCTACGTTATCGAGCCGGATCAGAATTCAATGGGCCAGCTTACCTTCAAGGACAATGTAGTTCCGATGGTCAACAAGAAACATATTCTCCTTCTCCTTGCAACCGCCACAACAGGTCACACAATTGAGAAGGCGCTTGAATGTATCGAATACTACGGCGGAATGATTGAAGGAATATCAGCTATCTTCACTGCAACCGACGAGGTTGATGGACATCCTATCAACGGTATCTTCCATGCAAAGGATATTGAGAACTATCAGTCTTATCCTTCACATGACTGCCCGCTCTGCAACGGAAATATCCGCCTGAACGGTATCGTTTCCGCAACAGGATTTACTTTAATCTAGCTTTATTACTGCCACGCAGTATATGTTCTCTCGACTCTGCCTGAGAGCAGTGGCAATTAGCATATTAACGAAAAGCAGGAGCTATGAATCAAACGATTCACAGCTCCTGTTTTATTGTATGAAATATTGTCTAATCAGTTTCGAACTCTCCACCGCTTTCTTCTCCCTCACCATATCTGAAGGATACTACGCTGGTTGAGTAGGACGAAGCCGTCAGATTGAAGCTCTTCTGCTTGTCTCCGACCTTGACGACTACAATGAACGGTGTATCATAGCCTTCGGTTCGGTCGGTGTAGTCAACGACGAAGACCTTATAAACGCCCTTCTCCTGAGGATCCTTAAATACTATATGCTCCGCAGGATTTGCAACAAGATTATCGTCCTCAACCTGCATATCTACATCAAGCTCACCACCGCCTGCCTTCTTATTTGAGTAATATATCTCATGACCTTCAGGTGTAAGTACATGAAGATCAAGATCATCATCAGACTGCCAGCCAAGTGATATTGTAATAACTCCGTCAGTAGCTCCCATGATGGTAAGGGTTTCATTCATGGCTGCTTCAAGGCTGCTCTTTCTTGACTCTGATTCAGGTCCGAAAAGCTTGCCCGTTGCACCATTTCTGATGAACTCACAAACCGTCAGATCAAAGGTTGCGGTATCAGGATCTGTTTTGCTGTTGACAAGAGCCTTAGCCTTGATACCGATCTCATGCTCCGCGCCCTTTATAGTATAATATTTCACAGTCTTGGTTCCATCGGAAGCCTTGATCGTTACTCTGAAACCATCGATATAACCGGCCTTCGCGGTATCTGATTTTTCAGGAAGCTTGAAACGAAGTATTCCATCCTCGGTAACCTCACTGTCCATCTCGAGAGGTGCCTCCATGGTATATGCAGTATATCCTGAAGATCCGTTCTTTTCGGAAATACCTCCGTCGACCTCAAGCAGCCAGAAATCACTTGCTGACAATATGCTTCTCGGATGATAGAAAAGTCCGAATCTGCATTTATCGGTTTTCGCATTACCCAGTGTGAATATCTTGGTATCCGGAAGGTTCTCGCTGAAGCCCTTGTCAAAAACGATCAGCATTGAGATATCACCATAATAGTCCGAAGCAGTATTCGCATGAAGAAGTCTCACTCTTGTAGTATAATCATGATCGTTCAGTTCCACCCTGTAGCTAAGGTCATCTGTATCGAAACCGTTTCTCGGACATGCCCACCTGAGGGCACCTTCTGATGCCTCCCATTTTTCCTTGGCATAATCATAAAACTTCGCCTGATTCTTTCTGACAAACAGTATGTACTGGGTATTCAGAGCCTCATCGGTCAGTCCGAAGGCTTCCTTCATGATTTCCGTAAAGGACGGCTTTCCATAAAATAAACCATAGGATGTCAGAACATCGGCATAGCTCTTATTATATTTTTCCATCAGATATCTTACAAAATGACATAACGGATATCCTGTGTCGGATTTATCACTCTTAGGGAAGCTCTTGGAAACCTCTGGATAAGTTACGCTGAACTCATCGAGCGGAAGCGCATACATCTCCCAGTGATTTCCGTTCGGAACGTTTGGAACATGACTAAGATACCCCTTATTTGAATAATACTCGCGGCAATCCTCCTCGATCATATTTGCCGTTGCTTCATCGAACTTCAGATTACTGAGTCGTGAGCACTTATATCTTCTCTGACACGCGTGGAAATATTCATGTGTCAGAGTAAGCAGCAGATCATCGTAGGCCGTTGTCGGATAGCTGGCAAGATAACTTGTATTTACATACATATATGCCTTCTTGAGTATACCTGAAACCGTAACACCCTTCGCACCATCAGCAACAGTTGGTGAAAGCTTGACATCCATAACATAATCAGGAAGCTTGACCTTGATCTCATCCTTCATGTAATCATGTGTATAAAGCAGAAGTCTTGTGATATGCTTTACCATCTCAACAGTTGCATTCGGATTATCCTCTGCCTGTTTGATCTCTTTACAGAGCTTAACATAATCATCATCTTTTGCAAGGAGCTGATTGAGCATGTATTCAACCTTGGCCTTAAGCTTAGGACCTCTAATCTCGCTCAGTTCCTCCTCGGTAGGATTCATATTTCCCTCATCCGCAGCAACTGCGCGCTTAGCATCCGGCATCTTAATCTTCTTCCTGCTGTCGGCGATAATAATATTCTTCCTGTTTATCATCTCCTGAACTGTGGCAGAATATGTAAATTTGACGCAGAAAAGCTTCTTGGTATAACGCTTTCCGCCCTCACAAACATAGATATAATCCTCTATGTCAAAATATCTCCTCCAGCCGACAGATGATATTCCCGGGACTATCTCATCTACTATAACATAGCCTACATAGGCTGAAACAACATAGAAGAGAACCGAGTTCTGGCTGCTCTCGAGACATAGCTTCGAACCATCCAGCCATGTACAATATTCCTGCCAGTAACCATCATCATCCAGACGATAAGCAGATACCGCCTCCCACATATCCTGAGGAACACCTGCTTCTGCAAGATCATAGGTAACCGTATACTCTCCCGGCATGATATCATCCGGTTCCATCCCTGCATCTATATCATAACCGCAGAGAATCGTTCCGCTGTAATCGAGATCAGCATCAAATATATCCTGATATTCTTCAATCTTTTCATCGTCCACAGGAGTTACATTAATTGATGTATCCTTCCAGAATGCATTTTCAGGAGCATCGATTGTCATATAGTCTACCGGCTCCGAGTGGAACGGACTGCTGTTTCCCTCAAGTGTATTGTATACATTCCCGGAATCATCCCTGTTGAAAGGATCATAGTTTTCCGGACGAGGTTCTTCCTCCTCATCATCAATACCCATATAGATCCAGTCATCAACCAGGTCATCCTGCATTCCTTCTTCAGTATCTTCTATAAAGGAACCGCCTTCTTCCAGGTACTCGTATTCGTAGGAAATATCGTCATCATCCTCAGCAAAAAGCTTCTGAAGCTCAGGTTCAACAACATATTCCTCTGTATAAGGCTCGCTGCTGATCTTTTTACTGTCCTTCTTCGTTGCAAGCACGATAATAATAACAACAGCGGCTGCAAGAAGAACTGACATTATCGAGATTCCCGCTATAAGCCCCTTTCTTCCCTTGGTCGTCTTACCGCAGGAAGGGCAGAACTTTGACCCCTGATTCAGTTGTCTGCCGCAGTATTTACAAAATGTAGGGTTATTATTCATATAAAACCTCCCTTCATGTTGCCCGGAGTTTATTTCCCCAAAAAAATGTCATTTATGCATTACTGTTTCATGATTCTATCATGATTTTTTATGATACTTTCATAATACTTTCATGTTTTTTTCATTATATTTTTTCATTATATTTTTTCATTATATTTTCTCACTCTATTTTAATCGGAACAACTGATAATCCGCACTGTCATAGCCATCATAAATATAATTATTCTCGCTATGCACAGGGTCCCTGAAGCCATATACTATTCCATCATATCCGGCAGGAACATAATAGATGATCTCACAGTCATAAACCACATAATCGTTATAGTCCGTCCATTCACTGTTGGTCCATCTGTATACGTATCTCTCCGTATCGTTGTATTTAATCGTGAATCGGTTATAGGTCGAGTCGTAACTATCCGTAAACTCCACCTTCGAATCATCATAAAGCTTGATGTTATAATAATCATAGCTGCAAGGAAGTATCGTCAGACCTATCGTATATAATCTTGTGTCATCAAAGAATGCATGATACCTTACTCTCAGTTCTTCATAATCCGAAAAATCAATATTATTCTCTTTTCCAAATGCCATAACCTCTGATGAAACTCCGGTTCTGGTGAAGGAATCAACACTCACCTTTCCGATTATATCAACTTTATATCCGTCGGTGCTTCTTCCAATGATATCCATGTTTCCACCCAGCGGAAGGTCTGTACGAATTCCATATTTTTCAAAATCAGGTCTGTTGTCATCCTGAGAAACCTCTGTTGTTGACTCGGTTGTTTTATCTGTTTTCGACTCGGTTGTTTTCTCGGTTGTCTTCTCTGTTTTCGACTCAGTCGTTTTCTCGGTTGTTTTCTCTGTTGATTCCTCTGTTGTCTTATCTGTTTTTGACTCCGTAGTTTTCTCAGTTTTTGACTCTGTAGTTTTCTCAGTAGTCTTCTCGGTTGTAGTCTCTGTTGTCTCCTGAGTTGTCACTACCCCACCTACATCAATTGTTGAACGAGTAGTTGCCTCGGTCGTTACCTCTTCCGTCGTCTCTGTCGATCCATAAGCAAGAGTTCCTGTTGTAGCCGAAGTATTCGGAACAGATGTGGTTGGTTCCTCAGTGCTTGCCGTCTGCTCTGTTGTCTCGCTTATCTGCTCTGTACTTCCGGTCGAATGTTCCGTCGTCGGAAATACAACCACCTCTGTATTATCCGGATTGACTATTCCGGTTCTGTCTTCAGTAGATGTAGCCGATGTTTTCTCGGTGCTTTTCTCGTCACTGTCCTTCTTATCCTTTTTAACCAGAAAGCCCGGTGCAACAAAAAGAAGTATGACAGCCGTAATGATAACTGCAGCCCCAACACAAAGTCCGACAACAAGCCCTTTATGACTTTTCTTTGGCGGTGCATACATCCCTACGGGAGTACCACATTTGTCACAGAACATGTCGCCATCCTGTATATAATTACCGCAATTTCTGCATATATTTGCCATGTGTCCATCACCTCATTTTCGCTTTAATTCCCCTCTTATGATACGCTCGAAATGCTGACAGCAACCCAAAAAAACACTCCGCCAGGCATTACGATACTTACTCTTTTATTTTACCATAAAACCACTCTCTACGATAGTTTTTTATTGTCTATATTCCATATTTGCTTAATATTTATTGTCTCAACACCGAATCTCCGAAATATCCTTCGTTTTATCACAAATAATAAAAGACAATAAAAGGCAGAAACCATACAAACAGTTTCTGCCTTAATACAATCTATTTTTCAGTTATACCGACCAAGACTAATTGCAATATCTTCTGATTTGTTTCTCCTTTGGCAACACTTTTTGACATTTTGCTTATTTTTGTCGCTTTTTCTACCTCTCACCCTCATATTTACGGCACATTTGGCAACACTCTTTGACATTTTGCTTATTTTTGTCGCTTTTTCTACCTCTTATCCTCATATTTACGGCACATTTGGCAACATTTTCTGCCATTTTCTTCAT
The DNA here is from genome assembly GCA_946544235.1 of uncultured Lachnospiraceae bacterium. Lineage (GTDB taxonomy): Bacteria > Bacillota > Clostridia > Lachnospirales > Lachnospiraceae > Eubacterium_Q. The sequence goes on from CAMNMC010000113.1 coordinate 12,818, forward strand.
TTGTGCTGTTTTTCCTACGTACCAGCATAACACATTAATAAAAACGAGCTCACATACAGTTAAAAAGACTATCCTTAAGATTGTACTATAACTCAAAATATAATATTTACATCAGGCTTACCTTATCTTTTCTTCAATAGATCTTATCATCTCATATCAAGCCGTGATCACTTCTTCCTCCACGTTGACGGAGTGAAAAGTATAAGCATCGGGAAGATTTCCAGACGCCCCGCTATCATATCGAAGATAAATACCCATTTCGAAGGAATACTGAAGGCGCTGTAGCCTCCGTAAGGTCCAACTACTCCGAGGCCAGGTCCGATATTATTTATCGTAGCCGCAATCGATGTAAAGCTCGACGTGAAGTCAAAGCCATCTACGCAGACTATCAGAAACGAAAGTGCAAATATCAGAAAATATGCCCCGATAAAAGCATTCGCAGTTCTGAGTGTCGTATCACCAACTGACTTTCCGTCCATTGTAACTCTCTTAACACTTCTCGGATGGATAAGATATGATATCTCATTCTTAACCTCTTTGAAATATATCATGATACGAGAAACCTTCATACCACCGCCGGTACTGCCCGCGCACGCTCCGATAAACATGAGCATGACCAGTATCGCCTGAGGCAGAGTTCCCCACAGATTAAAATCGGTCGTTGCATAACCTGTTGTTGTCATGATTGACGCCGCCTGGAAGCTTGCCTGACTCAGAGCCTTGCCAAAGCTGCCGACGGAATTGATTATACTTATCACGATAACAGTAACAGCTGCGGCATATATTCCAAGATACCACCATACCTCTTCGGCTTTGAAAGCATCCTTGAATTTTTTGCAGACGATCAGGAAATATACCTTGAAGTTTACGCCAAACAGCATCATGAAAATCGTTATAACAGTCTGGCAGAACACATTATAATCCGCTATTCCGCTGGCTCTTGTCGAGAAGCCTCCGGTACCTGCCGTACCGAAGCTGAGACAGAAGGAATCAAACACACTCATGCCGCCACAGATAAGTATTATAATCTCGACGATGGTCATTGCAAAATATATTGAATAGAGATAAAAGGCCGTTGTCCTTACTCTCGGAACAAGCTTATCAACAGAAGGTCCCGGACTTTCCGCCTTCATCAGATACATGCTGTCGGCTCCCGACGGAGTGATTGCAAGAATAAACACCAGCACACCCATACCGCCCAGCCAATGAGTAAAGCTTCTCCAGAAGAGCATACAGTGCGACAGTGCCTCAACATCTCGAAGTATGCTCGCACCTGTCGTTGTAAAACCTGAAGCAGTCTCAAAAACTGCATCCGTATAAGAAGGTATCTCACCGCTCAGGAAGAACGGAAAAGCTCCGACAAGACTGAGCACCAGCCATCCCAGAGCAACTATGATCATACCTTCCTTGGCATGCATTTTTCTTTCACTTGGTTTTTTTAATCTCAGAAGGGTTCCTATTAGAAGACAGGCTGCAGCAACCACCAGAAAATAAACTGCATTTTTCTCATGATAGATATTGCCCACAACCTCCGGGATCATCATAAATCCCGCGGTAAACTGAAGCAGAAGCCCGATTACATAAACTATAACAGAATAATTCATAGAGCACGTCCTAACCAGCGATCATTTCGTCAATATCGTTGAGTCCTTTCTTAGTCGTAACAACTATAACACTGTCGCCGACCTCGATGGAATCATTACCACCGGGGATTATGACATAATTTCCTCTGGAAATACAGCAGATAAGAGTATTCGGAATGATCTTCAGATCCTTCAGCTTGATGCCCGCAACCTTTGAACCGGCTCCGACATTAAACTCAAGTCCTTCTACTCTTCCATCCATCATATGATACAGTGTTTCAACATCACTGCCGAGAGAATTCTGCATCGATCTGACATACCTTGTAATATATTCGGCAGTGATCTTCTTCGTAGAAATGATCTTGCCGACAGGCATCTCAGCCACCATGTCCTCATACGAATTTCTGTGAACTCTGGTCATCATCTTGGCCTCGGTCTCCTTACGAATAAAGAGGGCAAGTAAAATATTGGCCTCATCGCCGTCCATAAGTGCACAGACTGCATCCATATCTTCTACCGATTCCTCAAGAAGAAGAGACTTATCGGTGGCATCACCATTTATTATCATAGCCTTCGGAAGAAGCTCGGAAAGCTCCCTGCATCTGGCTTCATTTTTCTCTATAAGCTTAACATTAAGACCGGATCTCAGCAGACTGTCAGCAAGGTAATAGCTGATGGTTCCGCCGCCGGCAATAAGAACATTTTTAATCCTCTTGGCCTTGATACCAACCTTATTGAGGAAGGCATTTACCGATGAAAGAGGAAGCGTTACCGAAATCCTGTCACCTGACTTAAGTATAAAATTACCATCAGGAATCACTATTGCTCCGCCTCTTTCAACAACACAGATAAGGGCACTCTCCTTAACCTTCGAATAATAATCACGAAGCTTCAGGCCATCAAGAACAGATCCGTTCGGAATAACAAGACTTATCAGATTAACACGGCCTTTGGCGAAGGTATCAACCTCAAGAGCGGAAGGCACCTGAATAAGACGCAGCATCTCATGTGCAGCTGCGCTTTCCGGATTTACAGACATAGACAGACCAAGTTCCTCCTTGAGGAAGCCTATTTCTTCCGAATACTGCGGACTTCTTACTCTCGCGATAGTCTGGCATTTACCTGTCTTACGTCCGATAAGGCAGGCAAGCATATTTTTCTCATCCTGGTCGGTTGCCGCAATGAGAAGATCCGTCTCTTCAATCCCGGCTTCAAGCTGTGACCTGAAGCTGGTGCAGTCTCCAACAAAGCCAATAACATCACAGGCAGCCGATACATTCTGAACGGCTACCGGATTTGAATCCATAACTGTTATCTGATGTCCTTCATTACTCAGCTGTTCGGCAAGGGTATAACCTACTCTTCCACAGCCGGCAATTATAATGTTCATGATGAACGCCTCTCTGTATAAAATAGATTTTGTTTGAAATAAACTAAATAATTATTTTATCAATACGGTGTTGGTTAGTCAAGATATCTATATTTCTTTCGAGTGCCTTGCTGAGAGTGACAAGTAAATATCAGTCCGCTCGGCGCATAATATCCATAACTATCTCATAATTATCTCTGATATGCGGAAATGTACAATTTGTACATACCTTAATTATTTTTCCGTTTTTTTCTTTGTAGGTTGGATTTCCGGGACAATTCTCCATATGATAAAGCGGACAGAAACAGAAGAGGCAGTTCATATGAACCTGGCCTTCTGTGTCCGGAAATTTATGACATGGATAATACGGGCAGGCCACATTCTCGAAATACTTCTCCGATGCGGCATACCCGTCATTACCTTTCACTTCATCCGGTACTTTCCCAGATGATCCTTCTATATTTTCTTTCTTTAATTCATCATTCTCTGTCATTTTACATCTCGCTTTATGATGATATATCAACAATATTATATCATTATAACAGATAAATAAATCAATTATCTCATCATGTATTTTGATGACTAATATAACTTGCAACTATCTCGATCATTCAAGAGTTGCTGCAACCTCTTCCAGAAGATCCATGATAGGAAGATGCTGTGGGCAGGCGCCTTCGCACTGGCCACACTTAATACATGCAGATGCCTTCGCATTACCCGGTTTCCATGAATAATCGTCCTTTGCCGCTGCAAGATCCTGATAAAGCTTATAGCGGTTCATACATTCAAAAATAACCGGTATACGGATCTGCATAGGACATCCAGGTGTGCAGTAGTTGCATGCTGTACACGGAATGGAATCAATATTCTTCAGAGCAGCTCTTGCTCTTATGATCACATTATCTTCTTTATCCGTGAAAGGTACAAATTCCTTCATGTAAGAAAGGTTATCCTTCATCTGGTCTTCGGTCGACATTCCGGAGAGCACTATCATAACATTCGGAAGGCTGGCTGCAAAACGTATAGCCCATGAAGCCGGGCTTGCATCAGGATCAGCAAGGTCAAATACCTCTCTGACAACCTCCGGCGGATTTGCAAGTGTACCGCCTTTAACCGGTTCCATAACTATGACCGGAATATTATGCTTCTCTGCAACCGCATAACAGCCACCCGAATTGATCGACGGATCATCCCAGTCAGCATAGTTTATCTGAAGCTGAACGAATTCAGTATCCGGATGCTCGGTAAGTATCTCATCAAGTATCTCCGGTTTATCGTGGAAAGAAAAGCCGTAATGTCTGATCTTCCCTTCAGCCTTCAGCTTTTTCACATAGTCCCACAGACCATATTCCTCATATTTTGATCTGTTATTTCTATCAAGCGCATGAAGAAGGTAGAAATCAAGATAATCCGTACCAAGTCTCTCAAGGCTTATCTCAAATTCCTTCTTAGCCTCCTCTTCATTTTTAGCGGCAAATGCACCTGCATTCAGCTTTGATGCAAGATAATAAGAATCTCTCGGATATCTCTCAACAAGAGCCTTCTTCGTTGCCTGCTCCGATCCACCGTAAACAAATGCAGTGTCAAAATATCTTCCTCCTGCCTTAAAAAACTCATCGACCATATCACTGGTACACTGAACGTCAATCTCACCCGAAGCCGCCCTCGGAAGCCTCATAAGCCCAAATCCAAGCTTCATACAGTCTTTAACCAGATCATTCATAATACACCCTCCTCTGATCTTTTTACCACACTGTCAACAAGCTGCTTTCATTACAAATCTCCAATATATCAATACATTACTCAATTCTTTTAACATAACGCACAGCTTAGGGATTATTTGTCTGTTTCAATCATCTTCACATTCTTCAATAAGCTTTCGTGCATCACTCACCGAAATTCCCTCGGCCTCAGCAATCCTCTTCAGGTCTTCGTATTCGACCTTGCTTCTCTCGACTCCATAGCCGGAAACGCGCTTGATTGCAACTTCACCGTAAGGGGTAACCTTCTTCTCTATCTTCCTGTCCAGAACATATCTCTCGCAGATTTTCTGTCTTATACCGATGGTAGATGTCAGTCTGAATATATCTCTCACCATCTTATCTTTATCACTCATGCTGCAGATTACCGACAGAAGTATTCCCGGACGTCCTTTCTTCATATTTATCGGAATGGTAAATACATCTCTGGCTCCGCACTTCATGAGTTCATCTGTTGCAAAGCCTATCTCCTCACCGGTCATGTCATCGATGTTACATTCAAGAGTGCAGATACTATCAGAATGATCAATACCGCTATCATCAATTGATGGTGAACTCGTAAATATGTCATTTTGTTTTGATGCACCGACATTATCAGTTAATCCATCCGTATAACCCAACATAACTCTTACACAGTTAGCCGCCTCAAAATCTTTTTTACCCATTCCGTAACCAATTCGGTCGGCTGCCATTACAGGCATATTTCCAAACTCATCAGCAAAAGTTTTGATAAGTGCCGCACCGGTCGGTGTACATAGCTCACCTTCTATCCTTCCGCTATACGCCGGCACTCCCTTCAGAATATAAGCTGTCGCAGGTGCAGGAACCGGCAAGATTCCGTGCATACAGTGGACTTTTCCGAACCCTGTTGCGATTGGAGATGCAACAACCTTGTCAGGTCTGATCATATCCATAAGGATACATACTGAGGTAATATCAGCAACCGCGTCCATCGTTCCGATCTCGTGGAAATGAATCTCCTCAACAGGTCTTCCATGTGCATTGCTCTCCGCTTCAGCGATCAGATTATAAACCGCAACAATCTTATCTTTAACTTCCTGTGAAATGTCAAATTCGCCCACCATATCCCTTATATCCTGCAGGGATGTGTGATGATGATGGTGATGTTCGTGATCTTGGTGATGATCATTGTCATGCACGTGATCATGGTGATGATGTTCGTGATCATGGTCGTCATGATTGTGGTCGTGATGGTCATCGTCTTCGTGATGGTGATGTTCGTGATCGTACTCATTGTCGTCATCGTGATGATGTCCGTGATCATGATTGTCATCATCGTGATGGTGCTCGTCATGATGATCATCATCGTCATCGTGATGATGTTGGCAATAATCGTGCTCATGCTCGTCATGGTGATGATCATGATGATCATGCGAGTGTTCCTCCTCGCCATCAACAATCACTCGAAAATGAGTTCCTGTGATTCCGCATTTTACGGATTCCTCCGCACTCACAATAACCTTTTTATCAACAAACAACTCATTAATCATATCAATAAATTCTTTCTTCTTATCAACATCCAGAAGTTCATATAAAGCGGCTGTAAGCATATCTCCTGCCGCACCCATTCCGAGATCAAAATATAAAACCTTCATGATCTTCTTTACTCCTTCAAAACTGTAGTTCACCGATGAAACATCGTTTTTCGAAACATCCCGATATATCAGCTTCCATCACATATGATTTATCATACTGGCCTGATAAGCAGCTCCAAAGCCGTTATCTATATTTACAACCGACACTCCGCTTGCACAGCTGTTAAGCATTGACAGTAGAGCTGACAGTCCTTCAAACGAAGCACCATAGCCTACGCTTGTCGGCACTGCGATAACAGGACATGAGGCAAGTCCTCCGACTACACTCGCCAGAGCGCCTTCCATTCCCGCAATAGCTATAATCACTCTTGCATCCATGATCTCGTCGATATGAGCCAGCAGTCTGTGAAGTCCGGCAACCCCTGCATCATAGATCCTTACCACTCTGTTTCCAAGGAATTCGGCTGTCCTCGCAGCCTCCTCAGCCACCGGTATATCACTCGTTCCGGCCGTTATCACAGCTATATATCCTTCTGAATCAACCGGCAGATTACCGCCTATTATTACAAGACGTGCGTCCTCAAAATATATATAATCGGTTTCTGATACGCTGGTCATGGCATTGTCAGAATCCGAACCCTTCATATTTTTTTCGACAGGCACATTCGACACCCTCAGCATACTCTTCAAGTCTTCTGATTTATCGCTGTCTATCCTCGTGATCAGGATATTCTTCTGCCCATTGTCGAACATTGCCCTGACGATAGCCGCAATCTGTTCCGCGGTTTTTCCGGCTCCGTAGATTACCTCATGCGCACCCTGACGCAGCCTTCTGTGCGTATCCAGCTTGGCAAAATCCATCTCAACGAAGGGCTGTTTTCTCAAATACAGCAGCACTTCCTCTTCACTGCATTGCCCAGCCTTATATTTTTCAAGTAAATCTCTTATATCGTTCATGTTCTAAAACCATTTATAAAACTACCCATGAATCATCGGATACTTATCTAATACCGTTTCCCGGATTACTGAACTTTCTTCTCTTCCTCTTCGTTCCCCTCGTCAACTGCTTTGTAGCCGTTCAGGTCAACCGTAACATATTTGAATCCGAGATCCTTAAACTTCTCATTAATGACTCTTCGGCTCACTTCTCTCACAGTGAATTCAATATCTGCAGGAAGCACCTCAATACGTACAAGAACTCCGCCGTGAACACGAACTCTGTACTGCTTCAGACCAAGGGATCTGAGAACCTCTTCAGCCTTCTCGATCCTTCCCAGAAGCTCCGGAGTTATTTTCTCACCGGTCGGAACTCTCGTTGCAAGACATGCAAATGAATTCTTATCATAGGTCGGAACATTCAGCATTTTCGAATAGTTTCTGATATCATTTTTTGTGAAACCATATGCCAGAAGCGGACTGAGTATTCCAAGCTCCTGAACAGCCCTCATGCCCGGTCTGTAATCCTGCATATCGTCCTTATTTGTTCCCTCTATAACAGTATCAATACCATTATCGGCAGCGATCTCCTTTATCCTGCCGAATATGTATTTCTTGCAGTAATAGCATCTCTCATCAACGTTCTGAACATACTCAGGAATCTTGTATTCCTCAGAGTCAAATATGATATGTCTGATGCCCTCAGCCTTACAGTAATCCTCTGCTTCTTTAATCTCTACCCCCGGAACTCCCGGTGATTTTGCAGTAATGGCAAGACATTTATCGCCAAGCAGTTCATGACAGATTTTGAGCAGAAATGTCGAATCAACACCTGCTGAAAATGCAACCGCAATACTGTCAAATCTGTTCAGATAGTTTCTGAGTCCTTCGTATTTTTCCATATTACACCCCTTGTTCTTTCTAAAACGCCCCTGGTTTTATATACATTATTATTGGTTCTCTTCTTCAGTTACTTAAACTTACGCCTACAGATTATTATACCTTCGATAATTATCCGCTTCTTCGATGAAATGATAAACAAAACTCGGATTCGACGGATAATAAATATGCGGAAAGCCCATCCATGAAACCGGTCCAGCCTTGATCGCATCCCAGCTGCTGCCCGAAACAGGCTTACTTACGATGCAGGACATTCCGTTATCGGTACTGTCATAGTAGTGGAATTCATGTCCTCTTATCGTTTCATCGTTACCGAGGAACCGCTTCTCCTTTTCTTCGATATTTACATATCCGAATCGTACGAGATGCCCCGTATTCCTGCATTTTGCATGTATCACGCCGCACATTTTGTACTCAGCACCATTATCATCCGTGATGCTGTCATGCAGATACATAAAGCCTCCGCATTCTGCGATCACCGGCATTCCGCCATTTATCGCCTCTCTGACACTGTTCAGCATGTTCAGGTTTCGCGACAGCTCCTTCAGATGAAGCTCCGGATATCCTCCGTAAAATATAAGTCCCGCCAAACCTTCCGGCAGTATATCATCTCTTATCGGTGAGAAAGGAATAAGCTCAGCCCCTGCCTCCCGCAGCATCCTGAGATTATCCTCATAGAAGAAGCTGAACGCATCATCTCGTGCGATTCCTATTCTTACAGGTCTGTCGCCGGCTGCTCTGTCCACCTCAAATTTGTATGCAGGAAGTGCCTCCGCAAGCCCTGATATTCTGATAAGCTCCCGCAGGTCTATCGTCTTGTCCATGATCCTCGCAAGCGATTCAAGCGTTGCCGAAAAACCTGCTATCTCATCCGGAGCCTTAAGACCGAGATGTCTGCTTTCAAACTTAAGATCCTTATCGTAAGGAATATATCCTACGCAGCTGATCCCCAGCTCGCTCCTCACGAGAGGTTCGATTATCTTATACACTTTTTCACTCATTTTATTGAAAATAACGCCCTTGATCAGGTGCTCTCTGTCATACCGGAGAAAGCCCGAAATGAGCGGGACGATGGACCTGCTCATGCCATGAGCATCCACCACCAGAATTATCGGAATTCGAAGTTTGTCTGCAAGATCATAGGAAGATCCCTCCTCCTTGATGCCTCCAAGTCCGTCATAAAGACCCATAACACCCTCAACAACCGAGATGTCATGGTTATAGTTATCCTCAGGTCGCTGATACAGCGCCCTTGTCATATCTTTCCCTGTAAAATACGTATCCAGATTTCTCGATGGTATACCGAGAACCCTTCTGTGAAACATCGGATCTATATAATCCGGACCGCACTTGAACGCACGCGGTTTGTAGCCTTTCTTCTTAAGAAGGCTTATTATACCGCATGTAATAAGTGTCTTGCCGCTGCCCGATCCCGGAGCCGCGATCATAAATGCCGGTTCTCTCATATTTACCCCCTGACTGCTGCAGCTTTACCCATATGACTGCAACTGATCTGACGAAAACCTGTTTATTCAACTACGCTGCTTTTTTCTTCATCAACACCAAATCTAATCTTATAGTTTTCGATACAATGCTCAATAACTCTTACCGCCTCATCAACGCCCTGAACATCATCAACTATTGTTTCCTTGCCCTCAAGAGATTTATATACCGTAAAGAAATGCTGGATCTCATCAAATATATGCCTCGGCAGTTCGGACAGATCCTTATATCCGTTATAGTGAGGATCGCTGTATGGCATTGCGATGATCTTCTCATCACCGAGTACACTGTCGAGCATCTTCATAACACCTATCGGATAACATCTGACAAGAGTTCCCGGAAGAATATTTTCGGTACAGAGCACAAGTACGTCCAGAGGATCGTGATCATCACCGAGCGTCTTAGGAATAAACCCATAGTTTGCTGGATAATGCGTCGATGTATAGAGAACTCTGTCAACTATGAGCATACCGGTTCTCTTATCGAGCTCGTATTTCATCTTGCTGCCCTTGCTGATCTCTATCATTGCGATAAAATCCATAGGTGATACTCTTGAACTGTCAAGATCATGCCAGATATTCATACATTAATCCTCCTCGCCAAATCCTATATTCTCAAACACAGGAACCTTGAATGATTAAATCATTATCAGATTATATTGTAAAAGCTGCGATCATAATAGGATTCTCAGCCTTCATCTCGTACCTTCCGTCCTGCTGAATCAGCCGTGTTACACTGACTTCAACTATGTCCGGCTCCGTAAATATACCCTCACCCAGCATGGCAAGAATCTCATTCTTGGTACGTTCGGTAATGGCAGTTATGCAGACTCTGATCGTTCTATCATAAGTCCTTAACAGATTTATTATATCACGAAGGCGGCCTTCTGTTCCACCTATAAATACTCTGTCAGGCGGATTATTTTTCAGAAAATCACCATCTAAAATATCTGCCGCATCACCTGCTATCGGTGTTATATTATGCACTCCGAAACGTTCCATATTTTTCCTTAGCAGCTCTATCCTCTCCGGCTTCTTCTCGAAGGCTATAACCTTGATCGTCGGAGACACTCCTGCGACATCAATAGTCACGCCTCCTGTGCCGCTGCCGATATCATAGAATGTACAGCCCTCAAAGAGCCTCAGCTTACTGATGACAATCTCCCTGATCTCCTCCTTGGTGATCGGTACATGCTCCTCGCGCAAATATCTGCTCGTAGGAATACCGTAAGAAAGTGGTTTTCTTTCAGGTGCCGGATTATGTATAAATGCAGTATACAGACCTTCCTCGATATTATTCATCACATCATTTTCTGACGAATAATTAAGTACCGTTATTCCATCATTTTCAGCTCTTGACGGGTTATTCCATGTACTTTCTTCTGTAAATATGATTTTGATCAATTTTTCATCCGGATAAGACAGCCTGTATCCCAGTTGAAGTTCTAATTCTTCATTATTTTTAATGCCGTCAGTCACAACACCCACAGAACCGGATATTCCTCTCATACGCTCGGCAAGAAGAGCTTCCGCCAGTCTTCTCACATCCTTTGCCCCTGAGAGAAGAACAAAGGTTTTCTCAGAGAATCTTGCCGAAGCTATAACCTTACCTATCTCCTCATCGAAATCTCTTCCGTGGAGACTGAAGATTACGGCATCCTGCCATGAAACCCTAAGCCTTGAAGCAAGATATGAAACCGAAGAAATCCCCGGCTTGATTTCTATATTTATTTTCAGTTCCTGGTCAGTTTTTTTCTTCTCTTCTGCCCACTCTGAAAGCCTCAGATACGCCTTCTCGGCGCCGCTATAGAAGCCCGAATCACCGGAATAAACAAAAACGCACTTACAGACAGCATCTTCCTGCGACAGCAAATTATTCTTATCCGATTCATCCGGCCACGGCAAACCATTCGTATCATTGTCATCCGGCCACGGCAGTGTATTCCTGTCATTGTCATCCGGCCACGGCAGTGTATTCCTGTCATTTTCATCCGGCCACGGCAGGTCGTTCAAACCACTGTCATGCTCATCACCGGGATTACCTACTCGAAACCTGTCACCATTACAGATAACATTATTCAATACATTGATCAGGTCTTCAACCCTGTAGGTGTCGACAATCTTCTGAACAGAGCTGTCAGCAAAAGGACTGCTCAGCCTTCCCGCTCCAAAAACGATATCCGCTTTTTTTATTATATTTTTAACCTCTTCTGTCAGGCAGGACTCACTACCCATTCCTGCTCCGACAAGAGTTATCTCTATCTCGCGTTTCATATTTGTTCCCCAATCACTATGCAATATTTTTCAACACATGATTATGCTGTTTTTTACAATTTTATGTATCATTATTTGATCATTTCAACCCGAATAACATCCATATATTCCGAATAATATTTTATCAGAGCAACGGGTGATTTTTCAACAAAGAAAACGAGCGGCGATCACATTATTTGACCACCGCTCATTCTCTGAAGAAGACTTATATTTATCTATTATTTTGAATAAGATATCTTGATGGAACCTGTATCTGTTGTAAGGCTGCATTTGCCACCTGTAACGCTTTCAGGAACCTTTACAGAACCTGTATCAGTCTTAGCGAAGATGATCTTCTCTGTAAGGATTGTACCCTTTATAGATCCTGTATCTGTCTTTATAGTAATACTCGCGGCATCCATATCCTTAAGTGTTACGGAACCTGTATCGGTTGTTGCCTTAAGGTCGCCAACTGCTATGGTATCCTTGATCTTGATAGAACCTGTATCGGTACCGAGCTTTACCGCATCATTACATCTTATTGTCTCAAGTTCGATCGAACCTGTATCAGTTGAAGCTGATATGTTATCACATGAAAGGTTAAATACATCTATAGAACCTGTATCTGTCTTCAGAACGATATCTCCGTCAACAGGAACAGAATAAAGCTTTATACTTGCTGTATCACCGGAAACAGTGATCTTCTTGTACTGCTCATCAGGAAGATATACAACTATCTTGCTCTGGGTATTGAAGTAGCCGATATTAAATCTGATAAAGAAATCATACCATCTTCTGTTATCCTTCTCTGTGATCTTCAGAACACCGTCCTCGATAGCGACGGTTGTCTTCATTTTGCTGGCTACATCATATTCTACTTTAAATGTATTATCTTCTGATCTCTTAATCTTAACTGCGCTGACCTCACTCTTGATTGAGATGCTGTCAAAGCTCTCTGATGATGTAAATTCCTTATGTGTTATCTTTCCATTTCCAAGCTTCTCAGGATTGAATCCGAGAAGTGCAAAACCAACAATTCCTACAATGAGACCAAGCAGGATCAGTCCGAGTCCTGTATAGGTGATCTTTCTGTTCTTACTCATTATGCTGTCCTCCTTCTGAAAAGTCTCTTAATCATTCCAAACAGTTTCTTGATCAGGCCAACTGAGAAGCCTATTACCGATCTGAGTACCGGAATAAACAGAATTCCGATTCCTGCAAGTAAAAGTCCGATACCGGCTGTTACAAGTCCCATTGCCGGATGACCGGCTATGATATGAAGGATCAGACTGAATACCGAAGCAAATCCTGCAAATATAAACGAAAATACGATAGCACACACACCTGCCATAAGTCCGAAGACCAGTCCGCACGCTCCTATTGAAAGTCCAAATAACGTTGCTCCGGCTGCGATTAAAAATGGAGAGCAGATGATCAAAAGTAATATCTTAGTACCTGTATAACTTCCTTTCGATTTTCCTGAACCGGAAGATCCCGTGTTCCCCTGTGGAATCATTTCATTATCACTCATATACCCTAATCCTCCTATTATCTTGTCAGTGCTTTTTTCTTTATTTTTCCGTGGCACTGAATTAGTGTTTCTTTCGACATTGCCACTATAACACATACAAGATTAAAAAATCATTAAACGATCATTAAATGTTCCATAAATTTTCATTAGATGTTAATTTATCTGTTTTTATCGTATTCGATGCCTCCGAATTTATCCTTAACTATTTCCTTCACACCATGGCAGGCAATTGTTTTGATCTTGTCCGCAAAGGTTTTATTAACCATTTTGGCGAGGTATTTAAGCTCCGATACATCCGGAGCAACAGCCGTTGCATGAATTCGGTTCTTTCCTGTCATTATGTATAGTTCAGTCACGTAACCGGTTCTGTTAAGATACTCGAGAATATCTTCATAGTCATCATCAACCGTGGTAATCTCCATCAGCATCTTAACCCTGTCCTTTCGATATATGACAGCCTTATATCCTCGTATGATGCCTTCCTCTTCCAGCTTCTTCACGCGTTTCATGACCGCAACTCTCGATATTCCGAGTTCTTTACCTATATCGGTAAAGCTCATTCTTCCGTTATCTCTGAGTATCCTGAGTATGTCCTTGTTTGTTTCGTCCATCTCCTGCCCCCTTGTCTTTCATTCTTCAACAATAACAAAGGATTATGGAAAAAACAAGCCATGTCCTGCTTTGCACCAACATCATGTTCCATGATGGGTTATGATGAAGCTGTAGGGTATCTGTCTAAAAACATGGGCAGCAGTATAAAATCCTACATCAATACCCCTCAGAAGCTCAACATGTTTATAGATGTTGTAGGTAAAGGTTTTTCTGCCATCAATCATATTACGAAAATGCAAAAAAGAATTATGAGAAGGCTGTATATAATTATACCATCGGAAGTGCTGACAAGATGAACAGTCTTATCGATGAACTTAACAGGGACAACAGACTCGGCGGCAGTTCAACCGAATACAACAACATGCTTGCCGCCATGAAGAACCTGAGTAAAAGCCTGGTTGGCTTTAACGGTCCGGTTTGCGGTAAAAATGCAGATACAAAGAACGGACATGTCAAGGCTCTTACTGAAATTCGTGAAAAGATCAGAGAAACACTGATCAGTGTAAATGAGTATATTTATTACAAACAAAGTAAGCAAAAGGGCGAGGAATGGCGTGACATCAAAGAGCCTCATGAGCCTTCCAGAACGGAAAGAAGATATCATGATGCAGAAAGATGCTGTGAGTTTCTGACAAAGCAGCTTGAAAAATATGACGAACTGACAGAAAAGCTCGCTGCATTTAAAGAGTGTTAAACAGAAAGGACCGGCTCTCAACAAATAAGCTCCAGTATTTCAGACATGCTTTTACCTTCATGATCAGCCCGTTTTATAACAAGCGAAATAATATTTTTATCGGCAGCGGCTCGCAGCTTATCACTGTAGCCGCTGCCGTTTCCGCTTTCTTTAGTAACAAGAAATGTAATGTTATGTTCAGTTATGTGTTTAATATTTTCGTCATAGGAAAAAGGCCCCATCTCTGCAATAATGTGACTTCTGTCTATCCCTGCCGTAAGGCATTTCTCTATGCTTTCTTCTGAAGGTATCACGCGGACAAATATACGCTCCGAGCTGATGAGCGAAGTAAAGCACTTTAATTCCTTACTGCCTGTTGTCAGCAATATGTTTTTATCATCTGAATATATTGTCAGCGATTTATCTGTACTGTTTTCCTGCTGTCTTATACTCTGTGTGCCATCGTCACAGTCTTCAATCAGCTCGCGAAGTTTCATCGCAGCCTCATCACAGGAGTCGCAGTAAATAATATCAGCATCTTTAGCATCAGTTACTGCTTCGTCCTCTTCTCTCCTGAGGCGAAGATATCTCACACCACTCTCCTCACAAGCCGCCTTGATATTTGCTGTTGCAAGAGCAGCGAAAGGATGAGTAGCGTCGATCACAGTATCGAAAGCATTCTCCTTTATGAACGTGACCATCTCGTCTCTCTCCATCCTGCCGACATGAACCTCAATTCCGGATATATCATGCAGCATCTTCTCGCCATAATCGGAAGCCACGGAAACTACAATCCTATCGATCGTATTCTCATTTTTATCAATTGCATAGTCTGCCTCACCGCCCGGTATGCTGCCTTCTTTTATTCGATTTGTTTTAATTCGCTCCGACAGTTTTTCCGAAAGCACTCTGCCCTCAGTCGTCCCGCCAAATATCAGTATCTTCAAAGTAAGCACCCTCAAAGTATGATCTACACAAAATCATATCGTAATCATATTCAATAACATAACTATATGTCACATAAAAAACAGCATCATTATCATAAACAATATGTCAGATATCATACCCACGTCTGGTAATCATCCTGCCGTCCATAATAAAGCTGTTGCTGTTTCCGATATAGACTGTCGTGAACATATCCACTTCAGCTTCACGAAGCTCGCTGAAGGTAAGGGCAACCGGCTCTTCGCCTTCCCTGCCTATATTTTTAACATAGCCGCAGGCTCTGTCAGAAGGAATGATATCTCCTATGATCTCGCATGCTTTCTTCAGATAATCCTTACGTTTGTGACTTGCAGGATTATATAGAACGATAACCATATCAGCCTCCGCAGCAGCTCTGAGACGCTTCTCGATCAGTTCAAACGGTGTAAGCAGGTCACTCATGCTGATGACCGCAAAATCACCTGAAAGCGGTGCACCAAGAACCGCAGCACCACTGTTTGCAGCAGTTATTCCTGCTATAACTTTCAGTTCTGTGCCCGGATGCTCCGGAAGCAGCTCATACATCAATGATGCCATTCCGTATATTCCTGCATCGCCGCTGGAAATAACCGCTACCTTCTTGCCTTTGGCAGCCTCCTCGTAAGCCATCCTGCAGCGTTCAACCTCCTGCTTCATAGGAGTTGCTATCAGTTCCTTTCCGGTTGTCAGTTCCTCAACCAGTTTGAGATAAACCGGATAACCCACGATCGTATCACTGGCTTTTATAGCCTCGATTGCCTCCCCGGTCATCATTGATATATCCCCGGGACCGATGCCTATAATGTATATTGTATTTTTAATATCGTTCATCTATTTTCCTCTTTTCCGGAAAGCATTAACCAATCACCATGCAGAACATAACTATTATTTTTCTGCTCCATA
>CAMNMC010000114.1 GCA_946544235.1 uncultured Lachnospiraceae bacterium
ATGTATATTTAGGCTTATTCCTCGATAGCTCAATGGTAGAGCACTCGGCTGTTAACCGAGGGGTTGTTGGTTCGAGCCCAACTCGGGGAGTTTTTTCTTGCTTTATGGAGTATTTTCTGATAAAGTAAGAGAGTATTGAAATAAGGCCCTGTGGTCAAGAGGTTAAGACATCGCCCTTTCACGGCGGTAACACGGGTTCAATTCCCGTCAGGGTCACTATATTTAAAAGATGAGGACGTTTAGCTCAGTTGGTTAGAGCATCCGGCTCATAACCGGACGGTCCTGGGTTCGAGTCCCCGAACGTCCACTTAAAAAGGCCCAGTGGCTCAGTTGGTTAGAGCGCCGCCCTGTCACGGCGGAGGTCGACGGTTCAAGTCCGTTCTGGGTCGCTATTCTAAGTTCACTGTTAATTTGCAGTGACTTATTTTTTAAGTAAATACGCCGGCGTGGCGGAACTGGCAGACGCCCGGGACTTAAAATCCCGTGGGTAGCGATACCCGTACCGGTTCGATCCCGGTCGCCGGCATATAAAATAAAGCTCAATCTTTTAACAGGGTTGAGCTTTTTATTTAATTAAAAATATATATAATAAAAAACCTCAATACCGATTTTTTCAGTATTGAGGTTTTTTATAACAATGATTTAATTATTCTTTTTAACGGTTTTATTAATTAAGCCGCTCCACATGATGCCTATATCATTATATTCCGGTGAGGAAATTACATAAAACTGAAGTGTGATTTTTTCTCCATTAACTTCGAAATCATTTTGTCCTGTTCCGGTCCATGGAAAATCTTTAACCCAGTTTGTGCCGTTAAAGAAGATTGGGTCGCTATTTTTTTCACGCCAATATACGGCAAAATAACATGTATAGCATTTGTGGATATTAGCAGGATCATTATATTTATCATATTTACCAAGGCCGACCATAAACAAATATGGATGATCGTCTGCGGTAGTAAGTATACTTTTTGCAAAATCAGTATTTTTTACCATCAGGTCACCATATTCATTAGGTGATGTAATAGATGCATTATTTATTGCACAGGTATCGGTGTCGGACCTGTTGGCATACATCATTGACAACTCGGCCTGAGTAGCTGTCATACAGTTTTTTGCATTTAGTATATCTTTCTTTGCTTTTGCTCGATCGATGTAGCCGAGTAACGCGGGAAGTAGGATAGCTGCGAGTATAGCCAATATGACAAGTACAACTATTAATTCGACGAGTGTAAATCCACTGTTTATGCTTGATTTTTTCGTTTTTTTCATTGAGCCACAACCTTTGCACATTCTTTCAAAATAATATCATTATTTATGTGTAATATCAAGAATAAGATTTTCTTTATGTGTTTTTTTGTGAATAAATTCCGTTGTTTTCTTTCGGAATTATGATAGAATAAAATGATGTGAAATAGAAAAAACAGAAAATGAAAAAGATATTCTGTGATGAAATATAACGGAGGATATAAAAGTGATTACCAATGATCAGGGCATAGTTAGACTGAAACATAAAATACTTGAAGAGGTTGCCCGCCTTATGTGGGAGGACAAACTGACGGAGGATACCAAGGAAGCGCTGGTTTATCAGCTGATACCCGGACCTTATGCACAGTATCGTTGCTGTATTTACAAGGAGCGCGAGCTGGTACGTCAGAGGATACGTCTTGCGGAGGGACTTTGTCCAACAGCCGATCCTGATCAGCAGTCTGACAGCGTGATCCAGGTGCTCAGGCCGGCATGTGAGGAGTGTCCGATCTCTTCATATACAGTTACGGATAACTGCCGTCTCTGCGTTGGAAAGGCATGTCTCAATTCCTGCAATTTCGGTGCTATTTCCATAGGTCATCACAGATCACATATTGATCCTGCAAAATGTAAGGAATGTGGAAGGTGTGCCGATGCATGTCCTTATTCTGCAATCGCACATCTTGAGAGACCCTGTAAAAAGGCTTGCCCTTCGGGTGCAATCACCTATGATGAATATGGAATCTGCCGTATAGATGAATCAAAATGTGTTCAGTGCGGTCACTGTGTTCATGCCTGTCCATTCGGTGCTATTTCCGCAAAATCATATTTAATAGATGTAATTCGTGAGATCAAGGCCGGAAAGAAGGTTATTGCAATGTGCGCACCAGCAACGGAAGGTCAGTTCGGTGAAAAGATAACGATGGCTGCCGTACGTTCTGCGCTGAAAAAAATAGGCTTTGAGGATATGGTTGAAGTCGGACTCGGCGGAGACATGACTGCTGCATATGAGTCAAAGGAATGGGCAGAAGCACTTGAGACAGGCAGGAAGATGACCACCTCGTGCTGCCCTGCATTTATCAACCTGTTAAGGAAGCAGTTCCCACAGCAGTTTGAGGAAAATAAATCCGAGATCGTTTCGCCGATGTGCGCAGTTTCAAGATATCTGAAGGCAGTAAATCCGGGCTGTGTAACCGTATTTATCGGACCTTGCGTAGCTAAAAAATCAGAGGCTCAGGATAAGACGATTCCGGATAATGCTGACTATGTAATGACATATGGCGAGCTTCGTGCATTGCTTCGTTCAAGGGATGTTGAGCTTGAACCTGTTGAGGAGGATTATCAGGAAGCAACGATCTATGGTAAGCGCTTTGCATCCAGCGGAGGAGTTGCAAATGCCGTTATCGAGTGCATGAAGGAAAGGGATGTTGATACATCAAATATAAAGCTCAGAAAATGCGCCGGACCGAAGGAATGTATCCAGGCAGTAACACTTCTGAAGCATGGAAGGCTTCCGGAGGATTTCATCGAGGGTATGTATTGTCCGGGTGGCTGCGTAGGCGGACCATCAAAGCATAAGGCAGAGAACGAGATCGTTCGTGCCCGTGAAGGACTTCTCCAGAAAGCAGAAGAAAGAAAGGTGTTGGAGAATCTGAAGAATTACCCAATGGATCAGTTCTCGATGTTCCGCGACGGAAGAAAAGAAGAGTAAAAAAATAAAACCGCTCCTGCAGGTTATTAGCTATGCTGTCTGAACAGCATATAAATTACCTGACAGGGGCGGTTTCTTTATCTTTATCAGTCTGAGCTTTTGAATAAAGCTGTTCGTCCTTAGGTATATAGTATAAATACAGTGCAATCAGTGAAATGGTCATGAAGACCCAGCTGATCGGTTCGGTGAGCGCAACTCCCAGGTAGCCGAGCGTCGGAACAAGGAAGAGAACAGATAGTATTTTCGTGACAAGCTCAAGTATGGATGAGAAGAGCGGTGCTATCTTGTGGCCAAGTCCCTGCAGAGTGCAGCGAAGTACGAAGAGCGGTCCGAGTGTAAAATAAAAGCATACGCCCAGGCGGCAGTACATTACGCCGTTGTCCACGATGGTCTTATTGTCCGTGCTTGCCAGCCAGGAGATAACAGGCCTTGAAATGATAAAGGTGATGAGAAGCAGGGCTGCGGATATCACGGTAACGATTATATTTGCCGTGCGGACACCCAGACGCACGCGGTCAAGTCTTCCGGCACCGGTATTCTGACTGACATAGGTTGTCATGGTTATACCAAAGGTAAAGATCAGTATACAGGTGAGGTCAAATATCCTTCTGCCGGCAACATGCGCCGCCATTATATCAGAGCCGAGATTGTTGATACCGAACTGAAGGATGATGGTTCCGATATTTACGATGCAGCCCATAAGGCCCATGGAGAGACCGGTTGTGAAGAGGTTTGACAGCTCGCATTTCATTTCTGCCCAGTCCTCATGATGCGGGAGAATATATCTGTATTTAGTTAAGATGTAGATGATGCACAGGATGCAGCAGATCATCTGGGAGAGAATTGTTGCATAAGCGGCACCAGCTATGCCCAGGTTCAGGATTCCGACAAACAGAATGTCAGTTCCGAGGTTCAGTAGTACCGAGAGAATCAGAAAATACAGTGGTGTACGGCTGTCACCGAGGGCTCTGAGTATATTTGCGCAGAGGTTGTAGACTGCTGCAAATCCGATACCACCTATGATGATACGGATGTACTTAAGGGCATATTCCATGACCTCATCAGGAGTATTTAGAAGCTTCAGGATCGGATGGATAAATACAAATGCAACAGTAGTAAGTACTATAATCAGAAAAATCGTCAGTATGATGCTTCCTGCCACGCAGCGTCTGAGACGGGGCATTTCTCTGGCACCGAAGCTGTTTGACACCAGTATTCCGAAGCCCTGTGTAAAGCCGTTTGTGAGGCTTATCAGAGTGTTGGAAATAACAGCAGTCATACCGACTGCCGCAAAGGCGTACTGATCAAGGTACATGCTGACAATCTTTCCGTCACCGATATTATATAATTGTTGAAACAGGTAGCCACATATCAGAGGGATCGTAAAGGAGATGATCAGTCTGGCAGGGCTGCCTTTTGTCATGTCTTTCATATTATGCCTGTTTCGGATGCTTTCCGGACGATATTAGTTATCAGATAATGTGTAATTCTGTTATTTTTGAGATGCATCATGTGATTATAGCATAAAGTGTTTTATTTACAAGAAAAAAATAACAAGCCGTGCTATGTTCGGGCAATCCCATGACCTATTTGTTGCGGATTTGTTATCAGTCGTAATGTATTATGATGATAAACTTGATAAACTATGAGGATAGATTGTAGCCAGGAGGTGTACGGATATGAAAGAAATCGATGATGAGAAGGTTGATGGCTTAGCAGAACAGCCTAAAAATAATGACATTAACAATATCGCTGATGCTCAGGAAAAGAGAAAGAAGGAGCTTGAAGAGCACGGAAAAGCCCTTAAGGCACAGCGTGAGAAGAATATGAGGGATGTTATAATCGATTATTCGGATTATAAGGAGCTTGAAACAGAGGATCAGCTGCTTACCGCTTTTGATTCACAGCCTACGATAGAGGATAAGTTTTTTATCTATGCTAATCTTGCAAGCAGAAACCATCTGATAGGAGAAAGTATTAATCTTCTGACCGAGAAGGAGAGAGTGAATCTTGGTATGTATCCGAGAGTATTTGAGGATGCATATAAAACTGTCAGCACCACGAGTATTATGTCTTATGAACAGACACGTCTGAATCATAAGGCTCATTATAATCTGATGGAGGATATCAGATACGAGTTCTTCTCAAAGAATGATAAGAAGCACATGTCTGTCGAAGGCTGCAGAAGATTCATGGAGATGCTTGGCAAGGTAACGGTTAAGCCTTACGTCGAACTCGGCCGTCAATATGATGATGTCAGAAACAGTCTTCCTAAAGAGGGCAATACAGCAAGGGATCTTGACTATAAGACTAACTATATCCTCCAGAAAGCATTTGTAAAAGAAAGTACTTTCGCTAATCAGGCTATGATGACCGGAGAAGACATAGAAAACGTATTTCATAGTGATAAGCCGGCTATTGACGACGGTGAGTTTCATTCGCGTGTTCATATTGGAAAATATATTAACAGCGAGATAAAAAAACACATGAATGACAATATTGAAGCGTTCATGGATTACATGCAGATCACTGATAAGGAAGAAAGAATAAGTCTTCTGGATACATTTAAAAGCGATAAGAAATGTACGGTTTCCGAATGCCTGGACAATTTAATGAAAGATGGGAAAAAGAACCTGGGTTATGCACAGAGTGCTCTTGAATCAAAGATCAAGGAAGCCTGGAAGAATCAGGGTACAAAGAAGGTACTCGGAACGCTCAACGATAAGGATCAGGTTGCGTGGAAGAGGGGTGTCATAGCCCTTGATACCAGAGGAAACTATAAATATAAGAAATGGATTCAGGACTATGGAGATCCGCTCTCAACAAAGATGTACAGGAAGAACTTTGAGAGCACCTTTAAGGGATTTAACAAGAAGATAGTATCAACAAAGCCTGCCGGTCCGGGATTCTCTGACAAGACTCAGCCTGTAAGCTTCGTATCGATTGAGAAGAAGCTTGCTGCATCAAACAAGACATTTAAGGTTGTTGAAGTGGATGCGGAGAGAGAGGCAGCCAAGGGTAAATATGATGCTTATATAGCTGCACATACCGGTGCAAACAGGATCACACAGAATCACGAGAAGAATGTTGAAGTCCTTTCCAAAGCAATGGCGGCTTCGATAGTTAAGGATTCACCGGACACCAGAACCTACAGCGTAAAGATGATCCACAATCTGGCTGAAAAGCTTACGGTGTCATTAAAGCTTGGAGAGATGGCACCTGAGAAGGTCAGTGAGATTCTCTCGGATCCTAAGAATATAGGTAAAGCCATAAAGGACAGATCGAAAGCACTTTATTATCCGACGGAGGAGAATCAGAATCAGAAAAATTACGTTAATTCACTGGATAATATTGGTAAGGTAATGATGAGATCCTATGACCGTTCACCTGAATATAAGGCGATGGTCAAATACGTTAAAAATATCGGATCGCTCGAATCGTATTATCTGAAGACTCCGGAAGGTAAGGACGAGTTGATAGAAAACGGAGTCAATCTCCTTCAGGCCACAGAGACCTATATGAAGGGCAAGAAGAGCGTAAGATCTACGAATGACGGCAAGGAGAGATTTGACAATGCGCTTGATGTTCTTGCCGTGATCCATAAGTACCTTCCTGAGATGCGTGGACATGTTGAGGAAGTGGTTGCCAGGATAAATAAAGTTCGTGGAGCCGAAGCGGCAAACCATAAAGATCATGTTGATCTGAAGAACTACGGACCGGAGAGAGCCCAGAGGGCCGAACTCGAAAGAATGAAGAGAGATTCCGGAGCCAAGGAGAAGGATCTTAAAAATATAAGACCGGCAAAGATATGATGAATGTGTATTTTTGAACACCGGCAATGATATGGAAAACACAGATGATGTGAAAATGAAGGGAAAGAAATAACATGCCTTTACAGAATTTTGTCAATACAAATGATCAGGATCAGTTTACAAATTACATACTGAGTCAGAAACAGCTTCAGGATATGCTGATGCCGTTCAGCCAGAAGCAGGGAAGGGCGAAGCCGCTCAACAATATTCCTTACAGGTCATTCCGTAATCAGATATTTGAGGAGGGAAGATGGCCACGTACCCTGCAGAACGATTATCTCCTCATGCTGCTTTATTCGATAGCAGGTGATGATAAATATATTGATAACACGATCGGAGGACTCCTTGATTCGCTGGATCAGAAGCCGCCAAGACCGAATGATCCGGACTATGAGGTTTATACTCCTGCTGAGAAGGAGGCGCTTGCACTCCGGAATCAGAATATGTTCCTTATGGCTATGACAGACAGCTTAGAGAGGTATGCACCTTACAACCCAAAGGTTCATGCTCTGCTTAATTTTGTCGATCTTGCGATAAATGCAAATACAACAGCGATTCAGAATGTCTACTATGATTATGCACCTGATATTCCTGATTTCACTGCAAGAGCTGCAAGGGAAAATGAGATCAACGCTCTTTCAGCAGAATTTGAGCAGGCTAAGCAGCAGCTTACTTCAATGGGCTGGGATTTCACAAACGGTGATGATCTGGAATTCCTCCGTACTATATTTGAATTCAGAAACAGCGGCGGACAGGTAGGTCAGGATACCTTTGATGCATTTATGTCGAAGGCTACAAGCCAGAGAATCTATAACGTTGTCGACAAAGACAATATGTACAAGGCCGTTGAGGATTACTTTAAGGAGACTCACCTCGATAACTATCAGGCTACAGAGGATCTCAGAAATCTTATCTCATTTATCAGAAGCGGAAATGCTCTTCTTGTTTCCGAAACTGCAGAAATGAATGCCCAGACTACAGATCTCTTCGGACTTATCAACGAGATCGGTGAGACAGCAAATAAGCGTGGTGCGATCAACAACATGATCGGCTTCTCTGAGGGCGATCAGGCGTTTTATGATTCGTATTTTGTAAATGACAATGACTTCAGCAAGGCTGATGCGATATTTAATGATATTTTCAAGGATCTCATTGCAGAGCAGAAGAAGGTTTCCGTTAAGGCGTCAGAGATGTCTGAACTTGATTTCGTAACAAGCACCTTCAAGATCATGAAGCAGGGCGCAGAGGATCAGATGGATCTTAAGACTGCTGTGAAGGAGAGACTTATCAAGGCTGAGAAGTGGAGAGATCCGGACGAGGAAGGCATCCTTCCGAATGAGAGAGATGCGAGAAGGGCTGAGAATGAGAAAAATATGACCACTCTCGCCAAGCTCTATATCATTCATGAGATGCAGAATAAGAATACCAGGATATTCTATGAGCCTTACTGGGGCGACAGACAGTATACCAGACAGGATGCTGTTGCGGAATATCTGGATATAAATCATCCGAAGATCGTTAAGGTTAAGGATCTTGAGGCAAATAAGGTTCAGCATGACCAGGCCATCCTTGACCACTACGGTGAGGAGAAGGGTATGCTCTTTGAGCAGCACTATAATGCTTATGTTATGGGCGCTCTTGATGCGAAGCAGGTTATAAAGCTCAGTGATGACAAGCGTACCATAAGAGGTCTTTCTTATAAGGATGCCAGAGAGGAGCTTATTTCGAGGGGCTGGAACTTTGCACAGAATCCGGCTGATGAGAACTACCTCATCATGCTCTATAATTCCTATGATACTCAGAGCAGAAATTATCATCAGATTGAAAACTGTATGGATATTCTTCTTAATACACCTGTTCATAACGTTTATGACAGGAACAATGTTCTCCGTGATATGTATCAGGAACTCAGAGAATATAAGGATGACATGACTGTTGAGAGCTTGTGTGATTACCTTCTTGAGGACGTTGCAAGAACTGAGTATGAAGAGCTCCGCGATAAGGTTAAGTTTACAGAATATACACCTGTTGATGATTTGTATAAGGTCGTTAACGGTATGACAAATATGGAAATGAAGAGTGCGATGGGGCGTAACGGCTGGGAGATCGACCAGAGAATGGATGTGCTCATCAACAGACTCTATAATTCATTTGATCCGCAGTATCCTTCTGCGGACGCTATTGCAACCTGTCTGGGAATCCTCGTGAATCTTCCGGCAGATATAACCATCGACCAGGTAGCTGATGTATATTCAAATATGATCAATGTTCTCGATCCTTACAAGCGTAATGACGAGCTGGTTGAAAATATAGAAGATTATCTCTTCGACCTGAGGCAGGAAGCCTTCGCGATGAAGAAGGCTGAGGCAGGTGTTGAGCCTCAGGCAGGTATTCCTACAGGTGCGTATTATAAGAAGAATTTCAGCAAGAAGAAGGTCACCACAGAAGAGAATAATGCGATTGAGGATGTCAACGGCGTGGCTGACGACTTCATGGAAGAGATGAAGATTGAAGAGTTTAATCTTGCTGATCCGAAGGAGGATTTCTTCAGGAATGAGTCTGCACCGAAGCAGGCAGTTAATGATGGTATTAACGATCAGCGTGAGAATGACCAGAATATAGAATATCTCTATGAGGAACAGAAGTCTCTTGCGATAGCATTTAATAAGTTTAAATATCTGAAGCAGAGCTTTATTTCCGAACTTATGGAGTCGGGTGCAAAGCTTCAGGAAACAGCTAAGCAGAAGGACAGGGAAGGCAAGGTTCTTCCGCTTGGTGCAGAGGGAACGGGTACTTCTCTTTACAGGACTATGGCAGGTGCTATCCAGAATTGTAACGATGTACTCACCAATCCTGACAGTAAACCGAAGGAAATAATTGCTTCTCTCAGAGCTCTTGAAGAGGCAGCGTCAAAATATAAGGAAGAGCGTGCGAGCATGTTCGGCAAGAGAGGCGACGGTCTTAAGAGATATCAGGTTTCTGATAAATGGTCAGGCACACGTATCTCAGAGATGATCATATCTTATAAGCAGGTTCTCGGTGAGATCAGAGAGGCCGGAAAGCTTGTAAGAGAGGATCTTAAGGTAAATGAAATTACCAACAGGAAGGCTGCTTTTGCACTCGGCAAGGCAATAGGATGCCACAACGAGGATAATCTTCCGAAGATGAAGCGTGCTGAGCTTGAGGATAGCTTTAAGGCTCAGAATAAGGTCGCAAAGGAACAGGCAAAGCTCATTGAGAAGCTCTATGAGATAACAGGCAAGAAGCTTAGTAAGGATACCTTCGCAGAGAAGAGCATGACAGGAATGAAGAAGCATGACTTCGCGATGAACTGTATCGCAAGACAGTATTTTGACCTGGCTATGCGCGATGGAGCAACTCTTAATGATGTTAAGAATATTTATAAGAAAATAGAGAACAAGACCTTCGAGAAGGAGGTTGCTGATCTCGAGAAGAGCAAGGTATTTGAGAGGGTTATTAAGGGCAAGTCGAAGAATTACTATAAGATCTGGAACAATGTCGTAAGAGCCGGAAATGATCTCTCTTTCACAAGCGGAGAGTATCTCGAAGGTATCAAGGATATGGCGGAGCTTCGTGATGATCAGGGAAAGTTCGCTGAGTTCGGTTCTTATATTGAATACGTCCTTCCATCGGATGTTGACAAGGCAGCCAGAGATAAGTCTGCTTACAGAAAGCTTGCTCAGGTAGTTTCGGCTCAGATCGTTTCCGGAAACCCTGAATTTGCAAAGGGTGTTGCAGTTGATGCGATCGAGAAGGAACTTACTACACATGACGTGATGAACAATCTTCAGAAGACTGTTGAAGGCTATCTCAGGAAAAATAAGGTTCTCGAGGGTAAGAATTTCAACAAGGAGAATCTCGGTCGTGATCTCGAAAACGGCACATTTATGAAGAAGGTTGTCGTAAATATGGAGAAATATGTTCAGAGAGAAAACACTGCGAAGGCGGCTGCGGCTAAGAATAAGGCGGTAGAAAATAAGACTGCAAACAAGGCTGCCGGAAACAACAAGGCAAAATAAGAGCATATTGAAAAAATAATTTGAAATCCTATTTATTTTCATAATTATCTATGATACAATAATAAATGGCTGAAGATAATCCCACGTAGATTCATAAAGAGAAATGCGTGGGATTATTGTTCAAGGTTAGTGAAAACGATTACACTATATTTACAAAAACACTGTACCGGTATTGCGGTGCATAAACGAAGCTGAACATGCAGTACACAGGAAGGTACGTAGCTGATCATGCAGTACACAGGAAGATACGTTACATGAGCAAAGTTATACAGTTTAAACACAGGAGGTATTATGGAAAAGAAAAAATGGGACAAGACCTTCAGTGAGAGGATAGGAAGATACTATGATGAGCTGAAGTGGTTATATGCGGAGCTTTACAATAATGATATGCAGGCCTTTGAATATTTCTGCAGTATGCTTTATGAGTATTATAAGGCGAGAAGTAAGAAGCTGAAGATGTGGGATGCAGGCAGAGAGGTTGTTCACGACTGGTTTGCAGGAAATGAGATGCTGGGTATGCTGATGTATACCAACGCTTTCGCAGGTGATCTTAAGGGTGTGAAGAAGCATCTTGATTATCTTGAAGAATGCAAGGTGAATTATCTTCATCTTATGCCTCTTCTCTGCAGCCCTGCGGGAAGAAGCGACGGCGGTTATGCGGTTTCTGATTTCAGAAATGTTCAGCCGGAGCTTGGAACCATGAAGGACCTTGCGGCACTTGCGGATGACTGTCACAGCAGAGGAATCAGTGTATGTCTTGATTTTGTCATGAATCATACCAGTGAGGATCATGAGTGGGCAGTACGTGCAAAAAGAGGTGAGAAGGAATACCAGGACAGATATTTCTTCTACGATAACTGGGACATCCCGAATGAATTTGAGAAGACCGTTCCTCAGGTTTTTCCAACCACTGCTCCGGGCAACTTTACCTGGTGTGGTGAGGCAGGAAAGGTCGTTATGACTTCCTTCTATCCGTATCAGTGGGATCTGAATTACAGAAATCCGGTTGTATTTAATGATATGACGGCAAATATGCTCTACCTCTGCAATCAGGGAGTTGATATCATCAGACTTGACGCAGTTCCGTATATCTGGAAGACTCTCGGTACCGACTGCAGAAATCTTCCGGAGGTTCATACTCTGGTAAGGATTATGAGAATAGCGGCAGAGATTGTTTGCCCGGGTACTCTTCTTCTGGGAGAGGTTGTAATGGAGCCATCGAAGGTTGTTCCTTACTTTGGTACGGTCGACAAGCCTGAATGTCATATGCTCTACAATGTTACTACCATGGCAAGCACCTGGCATACCGTTGCAACGAGGGATGTCAGACTTCTGAAGCATCAGCTCGGAACCGTATTTGCACTTCCTAAGCAGTATGTATTTCTGAATTATCTGAGGTGTCACGATGATATAGGCTGGGGTCTTGATTATAAATATCTCGAACAGTTCGGAGTAGAAGAGGTTGCTCATAAGAAATACCTGAATGATTATCTTAAGGGCGCATGGCCGGGAACAGATGCCAGAGGTGAGCTTTATAATGACGATCCGAGACTCGGGGATGCCCGTCTCTGCGGTACGACCGCTTCGCTCTGCGGAATAGAAGCTGCGGAATATGAGGGCAGAAATGATAAGCTGGACAGAGCCATAACTCTTGATATCATGCTGCACGCATTTCTCTTCACCCAGAGCGGTATTCCGGTCTTATACAGTGGTGACGAGATAGGGCAGAAAAATGATTATACTTACCATGATGATCCGCACAAATGGGATGACAGCAGATATCTTCATAGGGGAAATCTTGACTGGGACAGCGTTGCAAGAAGGAAAGAAGAAGGTACAAGAGAAGAGAGGCTGTTTGATGCAATAGGCAGGCTTGCGGGCTTACGTGCTTCCAACAGAGTATTTGAAAATGAAGCTGACACATGGATAGTTGAAACCTATAACGATCATATACTCGGTATCGGTCGTTATTACAGAGGAGAGAAGCTGATAGCTTTGTTTAACTTCAGTGACTATGATGAGACAGCCTGGATAAATGAGGAAGAAGAATATGAAAATATGCTTACGGGAGAAAAGGTTGTTGCTAAGGCAGTCGGTATCCCGGCTAAGGATTTTCGTTGGTTGATAACAAGATTTAAGTAAGAAGGGTGTGAGAAGATGACTATCAAAGAGATAGCTTTGGAGGCCGGAGTATCTACGGCAGCGGTAAGCAGATATTTTAATGGTGGGTCACTTAGTGAAGAAAAGAGAAAGAAGATAAAGAAAGTTGTTGAGGAGAACGGATTTACTCCGAATGCACTGGCGCATTCCATGAGAACGGGGAGGAGCCGCCAGGTCGGCGTTATCATTCCTGATATAAGATCGCATTCAATGTCAAGAGTACTCACAGGACTGGCATCTGTATTGGAAGCACGTGATTATATATTGATACTGGGTTGTACTTATGGAGAAAATGACAGAGAGGCGCAGTATATTGAAACGATGAAACGAGGCGGTATGGACGGCATCGTTCTTATGGGTACGGTTTTGACACCTTATCTCAGGGAGACGATCGAGGACTGCGGCATTCCGATAGTTGTGACAGGACAGAATTTTAAGGGTATTCCGTGCGTTTATCATGATGATGAAAATGCCATGCGTGACGTTGCAAAATTGGTTCTTGCGAAGAGAAATAAGATTGCCTATGTAGGAGTCGATGAGGCTGACACTGCTGCGGGAAAGTCCAGAAGAAAGGGCGTTGAGAAGGCTTTTATCGATATGGGAAGGGATGCAAAGAACATTCCGTCTGAGACGTCCGACTTCAATGCTGAAAGCGGATATTATGCAGGAAAGAGACTGATCGAAAAGCATCCTGATCTGGACGGTATCATCTGCGCGTCCGACCATATAGCACATGGTGTCATGAGAGCGGTTAAGGAAAGCGGAAGAAGGATACCGGAGGATGTCAGCGTAACAGGCGTCGGAGACAGCTGGGCCGACATGATATCGGAGCCTCAGCTTACAACAGTCGGTCTCTACTACAATGACTGTGGAACGGTTGCGGGTAATCTTCTGCTTGATATGATCAATGATCCGGGCAGGGTTAGTCATATCAATCAGATCAAGCTCGGTTATAAGATAATTGAAAGGGGGTCGGTATAGCGTATGAAGCTTATTTTTGTTGATATTGATGGCACTCTTACGAGACCCGGGGAAAATATCCCTCCGGACAGTGCAGTAAAGGCTGTGAAGAAAGCTCAGGAGAAGGGAAACAAAGTCTTCCTCTGCACGGGAAGAAATCTCGATATGCTGAAGCCCCTCCTGGTTTACGGCTTTGACGGAATAGTCGGCAGCGGCGGAGGCTACGTTACAGCAGGAGATGAGGTGCTCTTTGACTGTCCGATGACGAATGAGCAGAGGGATATCGCACTGACGGCGCTTCATGAAAGCGGAGTCTTCTGTACAATAGAAGCAACCGGTGGTTCCTGGGGTGACGAAAATATGGGCGAGTTCCTTTCTCGGCAAGGCGAAGGAAATAGCGAGATCGAGAGATGGAGGAAGGCACTTTCCGAAAATCTCGGCATCAAGCCTATGCATGAATATGACGGCAGCCCGATATATAAGGTTGTTGTGATGTGTACTTCAATGGATCAGCTTGATAAGGCGAAGAGCCTTCTCGAAAAGGATTTCAGATTTGTCATGCAGGAGGTCAAGGCGCATAACTGTCTGAACGGAGAGCTTGTAAACAGAAAGTTTGATAAGGGACTCGGAGTCAGGAAGATAGCCGAGTATTACAACGTTCCGATTTCAGATACCTATGGTTTCGGTGACAGTATGAATGATCTTGAGATGATCGAAACAGTCGGTTACAGCGTCTGTATGGAGAACGGTGCCGAAGCTTTGAAGGCGGTTTCCGATATGATCTGTCCTTCTGTTGAAGAAGATGGACTTATGAAAGCCTTTGAAGAGCTGGGATTAATGTAAAAAATTAATAAATTTATTTGTTGCAAATACGAGATAATTACAATATAATGTAAACGTATTGAAAACGATTACATTGAAAATACAAAAAGGAGGCGAAGGGATGGCACTGGATTACAGAAAATGTGCAGAAGAGATAGTTGCCAACATAGGCGGCAGAGAAAATGTTGCTCAGGCAGCTCACTGTGCAACAAGACTCAGACTCGTTATCAAAGATAATGGAAAGATCAACAAGTCTGCGCTGGAAAATGTTGATGGTGTTAAGGGAATGTTCGAGAATAACGGACAGCTCCAGCTCATCATAGGAACAGGAACAGTAAACAAGGTGTATGACGAATTCCTGGCAGTTACGGGAATGTCGGCAGCAACAAAGGATGATGTTAAGGCGGCAGCTGCTGCACAGCAGCCGGCCTGGAAGAGAGCACTCAAATCAATAGGTGATGTATTTGTACCTATCCTTCCGGCTATCGTTGCTTCAGGTCTTATGATGGGACTTGTTGAGGCGCTCGGAAAGTTTATTCCTTCCTTCGAAGGATCTGACTGGTACAGCTTCCTCGATATGGTTGCAAATACAGCATTTGCATTCCTGCCGGTTATCGTAGCGGTAAGTGCGGCGAGAGTATTTGGAGGCAATCAGTTCCTCGGTGCCGTTATAGGTCTTCTTATGATCCACGGCAATCTTCTTAACGGCTGGAATGTCGGAAGTGAGGAGGCAATAAACAGCTTCTTCGGCATCACGACCGGTAAGATACCAACGTGGAATCTGTTCGGAAACCTGAAGATCGGCGGATATACACTGGGTTCCATCTCACGGCATGGTTATCAGGGACACGTTATTCCTGTCATCATAGCAGTATGGCTTATGTGCAAGCTTGAAAAGTGGCTGCACAAGCATACACCTGAGATGCTTGATCTTTTTATAGTACCGCTTGTAACTGTATTTTTAACAGCACTTATAACCTTTATAGTTATCGGACCTATATTTGCACAGCTTGAGAACTGGGTTCTCGATGGTGCGAAGGTTCTCGTTAAGAACGCATTCGGAGCAATGATAATGGGTGCACTTTATCCGTTCACTGTCGTCATGGGTCTCCATCATATGTACAACGTCATAGAGGCCGGAAT
The DNA here is from genome assembly GCA_946544235.1 of uncultured Lachnospiraceae bacterium. Lineage (GTDB taxonomy): Bacteria > Bacillota > Clostridia > Lachnospirales > Lachnospiraceae > Eubacterium_Q. Next base: position 15,897 of record CAMNMC010000114.1, read on the forward strand.
GTTGGCCGGAGATTCGGGTCTGAATACCTGGATGCCGATTGCATCAGCAGCAAACTTTGCACAGTTTGGTGCCTGCCTCGCAGTTGGTATCAAGGCAAGAAATATGAGAACAAAGTCGGTTGCAGTTCCTGCATCCCTTTCAGCATCACTCGGTATCACCGAGCCTGCTATCTTCGGTGTTAACTTCAGATTTATGAAGCCTTTCCTCTGTGCTATGGTCGGCGGTGCCGCAGGTGCCGTATTCGGAGCTATCACGGGAATAGGCGCAACAGCATATGGTGTTACAGGTATACCTGGTTATCTCACCATCGACAATAAGCTTGTTTATACGATCCTTCTTGCAATAGCAGGCGGAGTTGCTTTCCTTCTTACCTGGTTTATCTGGAAAGAGGAACCGGCAGAAGGCGGCGAGGCTGCACCTAAGGCTGAGGCAGCAGCTGCACCAGATGCACCGAAAGCTTTAACTGCTTCAGGTGACGAAGTAACCAAGAAGACTGTTATCAGGAGTTCAGCAGGAGAGATAGCACTTCCTACACCTGGCAAGGTTATACCTTATACTGAAATACCGGATCCGACCTTTGCTTCCGGTGCACTGGGACAGGGTATCGGAGTTGAGCCTGCGGAGGGCGTTGTATTTGCCCCTATGGATGGTGAAATATCATCCGTTGCAGACAGTAAACACGCAATCGGAATTTCGGGAGCAGAGGATCAGGAGCTTCTCATCCATGTCGGTGTAGATACCGTTGAGATGAAGGGCGATGGCTTCAGGACTTTTGTAGAAGAGGGCGATAAGGTTACCAGGGGCCAGAAGCTGATGGAATTCGATATAGCCAAGATCAAAGCGGCAGGTCATCCTGACACGGTAGTTGTTCTTCTGACAAACAGTGATGATTATGAAAATGTTGAATTCGGAGATATCTGAAACTATATGAAATAATTAAATAACTGCCGGGATCATCTGACGGTTACGGCAGTTCAGAAAAATAAATATTATAAATTGGGAGGAAAACAAAATGAAGGAATTTAAGTATGTTATCACAGATGAGGTTGGTATCCACGCACGTCCTGCAGGACTTCTTGTTAA
>CAMNMC010000115.1 GCA_946544235.1 uncultured Lachnospiraceae bacterium
TTCCCGGAGGAAGTTTGATTATTACGACATCATCATGACCAATAGTGAAACTCTGTCCACTCTTTAGTGAGGTGGTCATCTCCACACCATTTTTGATCCAATCATATCCCGCAGGATCAGCGTCTTCCTCAACTACGAAGAAGAAGGTGAACTTCTCCTTCTTATTGCCCTGGTTTCCGGCAACTTTCTTGGTAATGGTAAGGAAAACCCTGTCATCATCTCTCTTGGTATTCGGAACACTGAGAGTATAAATATAACTGTCGTTTGTCTCAACCAGCTGTCCGTGGTATGAGTCGCTGATAAGTGACGGAACACCAAGCGGTGATATTCTGAAGATGATATCATCTTCAAGTGTATTATAACCGGAAGGAGCTCTCGTCTCTGTAAGGAAATACACCGATCCATTTGCGCCAGGGTTTATTACTCTGTTACTGTTGCCTCCGCAGATATCAACCTCACCATTCACAGTAGCCATATCTTCAAATCCGGTCATCGGATACTTATACTTAACATAGCCGCTTACACTGGTATTTGACTGCTTATAAAGTGCAAAATGTGCATTTCCAAGTTTTAAGCTATCATCTTCGCTGTCCATTTTCATTATCTTGAAATTGAACGGCTTATTATAAACATCAACAAAGGCCGTAATTCCCTTCTCTCCGTTTTTCCAATCAGCCCATTTATTATCAGTACTGTCTATGGTTCCCCATTCGGTTGTACCGTCCTCATAATACAGGCTTACTGTCTCGTCAGCATTAACCTTGAATACAAGCGTTTTCTGAAGTCCAACATATCCCGGAGGAGCAGAATTCTGAACAAGGGTATATAATTCACCCGTTACATAATCATAAAACAGATTTATTAAGCCTTCAGAATCAGATGTAAATTCTCCCAGCTTATTATCGGAACTATCCTTAAGTGTAAATTTACCACCGGCGAGTGGATCAGAGCTGTCCCACTTGAAAAGCCTTAGGGCAATTCCACCCTCACGGGTATTGGTTATCGTATCTGTTCTTGTCGATCCGTCAAATACACCCTGCTTATATGAAACGACATAATCATAATGCGTATCACTTTCTTCACCTTCAGGTGTAGCCTCTTCTGTTCTTGTTACCAGAAGGTTAATCTTATTGTCCACGAGAGGACTGACTGTATAGTCTCCGGTTACGGTTCCATCCTCAGCTATAGTCGGCGTACCACTTACAGTAACCTCCTTCACCACGTAACCATCAAGAGTGGTTCTCTCTGATTCATCTGCATTAGGTTTTAAGGTTTCCCAGAAATAATACGCTGTTGTAGCAGGTGAAGCAATCTGCCTAACCGATCCCGGAAGCAGTTCTCCGTCAACATATACTGCCACATATACCGGATCATGGTAGGTGGTAAGACTCAGGTCACTCCACTTCTTCTTAACATTCAGGCCGTATCCCCTCTTGTTAACCACCGTCATCTGAGGGTTCGCATCACGAGTGACCTGACCTACATTATCAGGATTATTCTCATATGTACCATAAGACGGCACCTGAACAACCGTTTCATCATCTAAAATCTTATATCCTTTTTCCTTCTGATAATGATCAAGCCCATAACCCGGCTTTATATCCTCAGTAACCTTAAATACAGTACCTACAGGAAGACCCGGAACAACAATTTCATATCCGGAAGGGATATTCGAAATCGCACCAAATCCCGATGTCTGGAAGGTAATATCATCTACCGTAAGCCCCTCTACATTTCCATCCTTGACTGCTTTGACATTCGAAGGACTATACTCCAAAGATGTCTCTGCAAAGCCTTTTGATACCGGATCATATCGACAGATCTTATTATTCGGAGATACTACGTAATAATTATACATATTTGCCCGAGGTATATCCTCAGTAGGCACTTCAACAGATGAAATATACAGTCTGAAGCTGAAGGTTGCCGGATCGTCTGTGATAAGTTGATCATTCTCATCCCTCAGTTCCTTTTTGATATGAAGTTCCTTTATAACGTTATCATTGATATAATTATCAAAAGATATGGTCGGTTTTACTTCTGCCGAACTGGTCTCTGAAGAATAGCTTCTCAGATCCCCTCTGTACTCAATTTGCGATTCAGGAACCGGATTACCGTTTATAAGAACACTTGGATAAACCGTACTGTCAACAGCGCATTCCACAATTCTGTAGGTGATAGTATTATCCGGGAAGGATATCTCAGCATTTCTTGTAGGATTTATAAGATATATATTCTCATATGCCTGCGCCTCAGAAAATCCCGGTGGTCGGTATCTACGTAAATACGTTGCCGATTGGTTAGAATTCTGATAAGTGACTCTTATATGCTCATCATCATTTCCGAGAAGATGTTCCTCACCCGGCTCACCATTAGGTCCTTCAGGAAGTGTATAATATATCTGGAAAGGATATTCAAGGAAGTCCGTATCAAGATTTGTAATATCATTTCCTTCCGTATCCTTCAGCGTTTTTGAAACAACAACCTTACCCGGTGTAACTGATGCAAGATTAAAACGCATGTGGAGATTTGATGCACCGGCACCACGCTCCATGTAAAAGATTCTCATTGTATGATTGCTGTAATCAGCAAAGATATCTTCATAACCATACGATGCACCCGGGGCAGGCTGGAAATATTCCCCGAGATAATCCATGATTTCCTGTTTCGAAGGTGAAGCACCATTATTCTCAGCCTTATAACGCGTTGTAAAATTATCAATAAAAATCTGCTTCAGAGTTGTTGTCCTGCCATTAACATAGACCTCTCCGGTCTTAAAGTTTACCCAGCCTTCAAGTGCCGAATGAATACCACCCAGATCAATGACCAGTTCACCATCAACATATAACCAGAAATCATCATCACCTGTGAACTCAAAGATCATATCATGTCCCCAGGAATCAAGACCACTGGCAGTCTGAACAAACGATGCCTCAAGTTCCATACCGTTGTAATAATTAGGCTTCGAGTTTGAATTTGAATTATTGCCAACATTATATAATTTTTCATATTTACGTGGATCCGTTTCAGGAAGTTCACCTTTTGTTCCCCTGACGTCTGTCAGCGCGCTATATGTATTTTTATGAAATGAAATATCTTTTCCGACGATATTATCAAACGGAAAGAACTGTCCATGCTTACGGGTATATGATTCATTTCCTTTATTATTATCAGTTGTCCCAAGTTCTCTGTATACCGTAAAATCCCTTACCTGGTATGTATTTCCGGTGGCATCCGTATATGTCACCAGATCCTTCAGAGTTATTCCGTCATCCTTAAGAAGGGTAGCAAAATTCTGACAGCTGTCAAATTCAAAATATCCGCTGGCTTCATGTATACTCTTGATAAACAAATGATTAACAATCGTCGTATTATTATATAATCCAGCCAGCGATGTATTTCTAGCAGTGACCACCGGATATCCATCAGAACCAAGCTTTGTGGACAGAAGATTTGGCTGTGTTAATTCTGTTGCTCCACCAGCATTACTGCCCAAAAAGTTACTCATTGTATTTCTGTCTTTGAAATCCTGCATCTTGATGGTGATACCATACGAAATATTATCAAGTGTTTCAACTTCATGCAGTCTATCATCCAGATTAAGCTCTTCCAGTGTAGCAAAATAGAACGGCGCACAGTTCGAACGTGAACAAGGAACCAGTTTTTTATTAGTCTCATTCGGTTTCATTCCGACATACGCATAATGATCGTCATCCCAGCAAATGATCTCGCTGTAAAACTCACCATTACGACGTCCCTGCATATTTATACCCTTCTTACTGTCAGCAAGGATCTGATCAGTAAGCTGTGGAGCAAGGTATTTTTCAGAATACGGATTATATAATTCATAGTAGTAATTTGGAAGCTTTGTAACCTCATCAAGATACTCGGTAAATTCCCACTCAAGCGAACAGGTACCATCACCAAGCCAGAGAATCTTACCGCCGCTGGCATAGCATAAATAAAGTGAGCCGTCATGATCTACGGCATATATATCGTATTTTTTCTCATCTTCATTCCAGACACGAGTATATACAATAACCTTATCCCCGGTATGTACATCTGAAACACTGACTCTGTCGGCAGAATAAGTAATAAGATCCTTGTTATCCATGGCTGCGGTATCGACAAAATTAAGCCATGTGTTGGCTGACGAAGCAGCAGCAAGAGAAACCGTTGTTACGGAAGTCTTACCATCATCGACTGTCGTAAAGGTTACGTATTTACCATCAGTGACAAGCTGTATCCTGCGATCACTTCCGGCATTGATGGTAAACTCCGATGCCTCACCCACAGTGCTGACCATCTTTAGTTTGCTACCGTCAGCAGCAAGGTATCCTGTACCATTCTCCGTAGGTGCTGAAAGGATGAATTTACCACCCTCTGTCGCGGTAAATGTCCACTTAGTTATTTCGCTTCCTTCATCAACATACAAAGTAACTCTATTGTTTGATTTTTCAAGCTGTCTGGTAACTATCTCAATCAGTGAATGCACACCACCGTTAGCCATAAGTGCGTAACCATGCGTTCCGCCTGAATAATGCATAAGACCGTAGGTTTTACCATTCAGAGTACTGACATCAGTGCTACTGAGCACGTTAACAATCTCATAAACACTGAATCCGGTTGCATCAAAAGAAATCTTACCATCTTCAATCGTGATGTCAGTAATCTCCTCCTTCTCTCCGCTGTCCTTGATATGGTATAGTATTATATTCTTATCAATTGTAATTCTTGAATCTGTGATCTCAACTCTGATCGGACGTTCTTCAGTCGGCTGATATTCCTTCTTACCAACTTTGATAGTAATATCATAAGCAGCAAGTGTTTCATAACTTGGTCCATCGTTCTCATCCTGCTGCTCGTCATCAGTCTGTTCGTTTTCGTCCGGATCTTCCTTCTCAGAATCCTGTGGAGTTGCCGATCCATCATCTGTTTCCGGCTTATCATCATCCTGTGATTCATCGACAGTTTCATCATCAGCTGGTTCTCCATCGGTTGTTTCATCACCGACAGTTTCATCGTCAACTGTTTCGCCATCTACGGTTTCATCACCGCTAACTGCCGTATTGTCATCAGTTGTTTTTTCGTCGTTATTATCAGCGTCAGTACCTGTTGCTGTTTCGTAGCTGCCGCCGTTATTTTCTTCATTATTCTCATTACTGATCTCTGCAGCCGAATCTGCATCTCCGGCAGAAGCCGTTTCGTCATCTGCATCATCCGAAGCATTATTATAAGATCTATTCTTTGTGATGCTCTTATCTGCTTTTACACTGTCATTTTTACCGGCATCATCGATCTTGTTCTCAGCATTCTCACGGTCAACATCTTCACTTTTATTATCGCCGGTTTTGTCACTGTCAGTTATTGCACTATCGTTCTTATCGTTTGCATCATCTTCGCTGTCATTGTTTTCAACGTCATTCTTACCGCCGTCAATTATTGTGTTGTCGGCATTTTCGTTTTCAGCATTTTTCACGTTGGTATCTTCACTGTCAGCATCATCTCTGCTGCTGTCAGCAGGTGTAGCATCTTCAGTGTCATTCACATAATCATCCGTAACATCAAGAACCTCGGCTGAGGCATTTTTCGGCATAACTCCTTCCAGGGTTACTGTCTTATCCGGATCCTCATCATCAGGATGCAGTTCGAAGCTTAGATGCTTATATCCGCTGTCCTTAGCAAATATATTCATACCAGCAGGGACCAGTAAAGCAAGCACAAAAAAGACAGCCATAAGCATGCATACTATTCTTCTTTTTGCGTTTCCGCTATTACTGAAATCATATATCATTTCTGCGCTTCCTCCTTTCCCTGTATTTCATCTGATTACTATGTTTTATTATATGTTCATCGGCACTCCCGGCATTGTCATCATCACCGGAATCACCGTCACTTTCATCTTTATCTTGTGCCCTTATCTTCAACGGAACTATCATTATCGCGCTCCGTCATCTTCTCAGCACAGTAGCTTTATCTTGTGCCCTCATCTTCATCGGCATCGTCGTCGTTTTCTTCCTCTTCGCGACGCTTATCCGCTCTCTTCTTCAGAACAATCAGGATTATTATCAATCCTGCGGACACTCCCATTATGGCAAACAGAAGTCCGATATTTGTTTTATCCTCGGTCTTTACTCCATCACCAGGCTCTGTAGTAGCCTCAGTGGTTCCTTCTGTAGTCTCTTCTGTCTCTGTCTTTTCTGTTGTTTTTTTATTTTCTGTTGACTCTGTTGTTACGGTTATTTCTGTCGTTTCAGTTGTGTCAGTTGTATCAGTTGTATCGTTACCGGCAGATTCATTTATAAACTCTATCATCTCCGGCTTTTGGTCAGTATTCGCATAATTAACTGACATATAATATATCAGTTCACCCTGTCCATCCTCCGAAGTCTGTATTTCACCTTCGGAATCTGCATACTTATTCATTACACTTATATGAATCTCATAGACAGTATCATCGTAAATAATATTTTCGTCATTACCACGTTTCTGAAAAACAAGGTATGTATAATCGCCCGGCTCTGTAACCGTAAGACGAAAGCTTCCCTTACCATCCTTGACCTCTACGGTATCATTTTCCGGAAGAGGTGAATTCTCATCCTCAGCACTGATACTGATCGTGTAGCTTCCGTCCGGCAACCTTAGATTCTCTATACATTCGAAGGCTATCTCCACATCCAGCGGCTTATACGCATTTGCTGCATAGACCATCGATCCATCCGATGTGCCGGCAAAACCGCCAAGAAAACAACAAAAGACACATACCAGCATGACTATAAAAGTCACGCCGGCTGTGCTCTTTTTCGCGAAATGAAGTTTTGATATATGCAAACCCTTGTTATATATCATATTAGCCCTCTTTAATCTGCTATTCCGTTTCGTCGTAAATATAGCAGAAAACTATCAGCCGGTTTTGGGATACCGGCTCCGTACAGGTTGACAGTGCAAGTATGCGTCCGGTTTTCGGGACCGATTCGTCATACACACCGGCATGCTCCCGTATAAGCTTGTCTATATCCTGCACCTCCGGATTGAAGAAATCCTCATCCTCAAATACATTTACCTTCGAGCAGGCAAACGCCCTGAGCTTCTCTGAACGCACATTATCTCTGCCTACCAGCAGAATGCCACTGCTGTGTGAGGCAAGGTAAGAGCTGTCCAGATATTCATCAAGCGCTCCAAACATGACACCATATTCCATATGATGTCCGTAAACTATCGAATATGCGTCCGAAAAATCAGCCTTATTCCTGCTGTCCAGGAAGATGCTGCCCGACAGAGCGTATTCGCCGTAGGGATTTATATTCAGATATTTCGAATTATCTTCACCCTGCATTACAGGATAATCAATATTTGTATCATCGAGAGTTATCCATGCAACCATATCGTCCGTGATCGGAATGTCTTCAGGGATACCCTCACCAACAGTCGGCTTGTATTTCAGATAACTTGTGTCATTCGCATTATGAAATACGTACCAGCTGTCATATAATCCGTAGATTACAATAAGCAGAACTGCAACAAACATAAGAAGCATGAGTTTTTCATACAGGATATTCATTTTTATCCAGAATTTTCTCATGTTCATCTATTGTCTCCAATACAGCCTACTCTTCGTCATACTTCTTCTTTGAACGGATTGCGAAGAATACGATGCCTGCAACAACGATAATTCCTGCAATTATCCAAGGTGTAGCTGAAAGAAGAATACCTGTAGGAATGATACCGTCACGTGTATTTGTGAAACCTGTGTAAACATCTGCGTTGCTTATAGTTCCTGAAAGTCTATCAGCAGGCAGAGCATCATTTCCCTCTTCACCATCTAAATTGAAAGGAGAAAGACCGGCTGCGATACCCTGTGTTGACTTATAATCCTCTGCAACCTCAGTGATTGTATATTTGAATCCTGCAGGCAGTCCTTTAATGGTTACATACTGTCCATCCTTAAGGTAAAATTCCTTACCGTTAGTGGAAAGAAGCTGTTCACCTGTTATTTCTGCAACGTTTGCAGCAGCCATAGTTTCGGCATCATATGATGTAGCGGCATTTGCAAGAGGTGCAGTCTCTGCCATAGAAAGATCAACTGTAAATTTATCTGCAGTCTGAACTGTACCCGCTGTCGCCTTTATTGAAATCTTAAAGTACTTATCCTTTGATCCCTGGTTACCTGTAACTTCCTTACCAAAGGTTATATTCTGTGTTGCGTAGGTATTTGTAAAACCGGTACTCTTATTATTTAATTTTGCACCGGCTGTGGTTACATCAGCTGAGCCATAGTCATCTCCGGCTGTAACTGTCTCAGTTCCATCACCTGCATGGAAAACATATGATGATACTGAAAGATCTCCATTAACATCAGTAACATACACATCAAGAACACGTGTTAATTCAGGATCATCTGTAACGCCCTGCTGTGTAGATGCTGTCTCTGTTATAACCCAGCGATAGATACCAGGCTCAGTAAAGCTGACATTGGAAAGATCAACCGTAAGTGACTTTGCAGCGTACTTTTCATCGCTGTTTAAAGCTTTGGTAGGATCCGTCACATCCTCTGAATCCTTTGTCATAAAAGCGATTGTTTCGCCATCCGGCATAGCCTCTTCATACGTTGTTCCATCGTTAGGCGTAAATGTAACTGTTGTTGTTGCTGATGTAGTTCCCTTGAAAACAGCTCCGGTAGGTCCTGCATAGATTGCCATAGTTCTGTTTGCTGCATTCTGAGCCGTCCCTGAAGTAATTTTAAACTCAAACGTTGCATTCGGAATCTGTGCATCCTTCTTAACAACGAGATACTTCTTAAATGTAGCAGAAGTATCGTTACCCTTTACCGCTGTATAATTAGCGGCACATACCGGCACTGCCATCAGTGCCACAAGGAGCACTGTAGCGATCATTGAGGCTATCCTGCCTCTAATCCTTTTTTTCTTCATTTTTCTTCCCTCCGCGAAAAAATTTTTATAAATGTTTACGGGTTACATATATCTAAACAGCCTGTCTCAGAAACCTTCTCCGGCCGTAAAGAACAAATTACGATTTTCAGTATAGAGCTGATATTCACTTTTACTCAAAATGGGAAAAACTAAAAAAGATCAGATCCCCCTTCTTCTCATTATAAAAATAACCTTACCTTTGATATTCTTTTTTGAAACAGCACCTTCACATCTGCTGTCATGAATATCCGACCTGTAGTCATTTAAAATAAAATACGAGCCTTCCGGCACCATATAAGGAAAGCTTATCTGTGCGCCTTCGGCTGTTGTAGGATATACTGTGTCCTCAAATACTCCATAGCCATTAACTGTCAGAACATCCTCATTGATATCTACCGTATCACCCGGCATGGCAACTATCCTTCCGAAAACAACCTTGTCACCATCCGAATATGCTACCGCATCTCCCGAATGCAGTTCTCCAAGTCTGTAGACCAGACAGAGATCACCATCCTTCAGCATTGGGTATCCGGAATTGCTGTGGACTATATAAATCCCTATGACAAATGTGCATAGCGCCCATATTGCAAGTACTGTTACAGCAATCTTTATAAAGAAATCCCTCGCATATTTACCTGCAGATTTTTTCTTCTTTTTCTTTCCGGTTGCTGTCTTATCGCTATTATTCTTTGCAGCATCTACAGTTTTCTTATCAACATCGCCGGTCACTTTTGCGGCGTCAACCAACCCTGCGTCTGTTTTCTTCTCTTCTTCCATAACTCTCTGTATTCTATAGAAAAAATAATGGTCATATCTGTATCAGACCATAGTATCCCGCTTTTATAACAGCGTTATACTACAAAACGTGATATTTGTCAAAAACAATAGAACTTTCGCCAGCCATCACTATCCATCACCGGCCATCATAAGACCGAAATCCGGTATGTCTACAATAATTTTACAAATAAAAAACGCCCGAACAAAATAACCTGATATCCCGGTTACCTTATTCATACCGCTATGCCTGCTATACGTCTTAAACACGCAAACTCATTCTGTACTGTTCTAAAACAGTTTTTTATACCGGAGCTGCTGAATCTCAGCAACTCCGGTCCCAATACTTAAATACGAATCAAAGCAAGAATAAAGCAACACCCACATTATTCTTAGCATATTCTGTCCAACAAATGTCCAACAACGAAGGAATATCCTAAGTCCCAAATAAGTACAGATATCCTGAATTCTTATGATTATCTTGTCGGAATGAACGGCAGGATGCTTCCTGCAAGTGTTGAAACAGGCATAGACTGAATCCAAACCTTTCCCGGCCCGGTAAGAAGAGTATTGAAGAAGCCTTCACCACCGAAAAGCTTATTCTTGATACCTGCAACTGATCTTATATCGAGAGTTACTGTGTTCTCCATAGCAGCGAGATAACCTGTATCTATAACAAGCTGCTGACCAGACATAAGCTCATATTCCTTGATATAACCGTCAAGCTCAATGAAAGCTATACCATTTCCTGAAAGCTTCTGCATGATGAAGCCTTCACCACCGAAGAAGCCTGCACCGGCCTTCTTGTTGAAATGAACAGAAAGTGTAACTCCCTCTGTAGAAGCAAGAAAAGCTGACTTCTGGGCGATAATCTCACGACCCGGTGCAATCTCAAAGGCTCTGATCTGACCAGGCAGACTTGAAGCAAATGCGATCATTCCCTGACCATGGGCTGTGTAACGGTTCTGGAACATTCCTTCACCCGAGAATGCACGTCCAAACATCTTACCTACTCCACCACCTACGGTTTCCATTGTCATATTTGGAGACATCCAGGCCATACCGCCCTTCTCAGTTATCATTGTCTCCCCACTTTCAAGCTGACAGATTACAACCGGCATCGGTGTTCCTTCAATCGAATACTGCATACTAAAATACCTCCTTATGTTATATAATCGTCGATTTTAATGCATGATATAACCCTGCATTTTCATACTATAATCAAATAATACTATTATTCCTCAGATTATTATAATATCCCTCAGATTACTTATCAATACGATTCATTTCATTATTTTATGTACTTCAGGTCGTCCTTCTCTATAATTACCAGAAGCTCGGTATCATACTCAAGCGGACGCTTAGGATCGATGAACGAACGCATCTCGCTGTGATCCTTTACTGCAACGACGTTCATTCTGTATTTGTCTCTGAGCTGAAGCTCAATAAGGTTCTTCCCTATCCACTCAGGCTTTGGCTTGATCTCAACCAGGCAGAGGTTATCATCAATATCAAAGAAATCAAGGAACGAGTCTGAGGAAAGCTTTCTCGCTATTCTGAGGCCCGTATCCTCCTCCGGAAAAATAATCCTGTCTGCTCCGACTTTCTTTAATATCTCTCCCATTCTTTCATCAGCTGCCTTGGCGATAACATGAGGAACTCCCTGTTCCTTCGAAACCATTACTGCCATTATACTTGCAGTAAGGTCTGAGCCCATTGCAACTATAACTGTATCTATCTCACCGATATTTACGCCCTTCAGGGCGTCTGCGTTTGATACATCCGCCTCAATAGCATATGTAACGCTGCCTGATACCGCTTCCACAAGCTCAGGGTTTCTGTCTATCGCCATAACCTCTTCGCCCATATCATATAAACTCACTGCAAGCTTTTTTCCGAAGCGGCCAAGCCCAAGGACCGCAAATGTTCTTCCCATTTTTTTAACCTCTCTATATCAATCGTCAAATACTACCCGATGCTCTCTCATCATCTATCAATCATATTCAATACGTTCTGATCAGTTATCCCACAAAGAAGTTGCCCTTCGCGTAGCTTACCTGATTCTTACCCGTGCTGTCGTAATTAAAGAAAAGCGCCATGGATATAGGTCCTATTCTTCCCAGATACATCGCCACGACTATCAGCCATTTTCCTGCCAGATTAAGCGTAGGCGTAAGCCCTCTCGAAAGACCTACCGTAGCCGTTGCACTGAACATTTCATACATTCCGTCGACCAGCGAAACCTGACTTACTGCAATAAGCAGCATAAGGAAAAAGAATGTAACCGCAAAGCTGACCGTTATGATCGCTGTTGCCTTATGGATCAGATCAGATGTGAATCTCCTGCCAAATACAGCATTTTCCTTTCTGTTTCTGATAAATGAAACCGTATTCAGAAGCAGTGCAAAGAAGGTAATGGTCTTAACACCACCGGCTGTACCGACCGGTGAACCACCGATGAACATCAGCAGTGCTCCAAGTGTACAGGTTCCTTCTGTCAGTCCCTGCTGCGGAACCGCCGCAAAGCCTGCGGTTCTGAAGGTTACCGACTGGAAGATACTGTTCGTGATCTTATCGCCCAGGGACATATTTCCCATGGTTTCCGGATTATCGTATTCCATACAGAAAACCATAATAGCTCCGCCAAATATAAGTATTATCGTTATCACGAGAACCAGTTTGGTATGCTCGCTGAGTCTTCCGAGCATTTTTCTGAAGGAGAAATCCTTCCTTCTCTTCTCTCGTATCGTCCTGTAAAGATCGAACCAGACAACATATCCGAGACCACCCATAATGATCAGGAACATACTGTTGTACATCACAAGCGGATCACTCTGATATCCTATCAGGCTGTCCGGGCCGATTATATCGATTCCCGCATTACAGAAGGCTGAGATAGCAGTAAATACGGAATACCATGCTCCTCTCACGCCTCCGAATTCAGGAATAAATTTGATCATATATATAAGTGCCCCAAACATCTCAACCGCAAAGGTACCGAGGAACACTCCCTTAAGAAACTTCTTCAGACCGGTCAGACTGTTCAGATTAAAGGCATCGTGAAGCATGATCGACTGGAACAGTGAAAACTTTCTGTGTATCATCAGCATCAGGATTGATGTTACCGCTATGATCCCGAGACCTCCGAGCTGTATCAGACAGAGAATCACGATCTTGCCGAAGAGACTCCAATATGAAAATGTATCAACCACAACAAGTCCTGTAACGCAGGTAGATGTTGTTGATGTAAAAAATGCAGTTGTAAAGTCAGCACTTCCGCTTCCTGCCTTGGCTATCGGCAGCATAAGAAGTATCGTTCCGACTATTATCGCCCCCAGAAAGCTGAGCGGGATCAGCTGCGAAGAGCTGAGTTTTAACCTTGCACGACTGTTCATTATATCATTACATTCCTTGTATATTTTCATCATTGATGATATCCTGATTCGATCATAATCGTATCATCACCATCAATAAACGTTTTTCTATCTACTTTTATATGTTTTGGTATACTATCGTATCCCCTGCTTCGATCTTAACGTTATCTTCAGGAAGCACAAGGATATCATTTCTCAGAATGATCGCAACAGCAACATGCTGCGATTCTTCAAGCTCTCTGATGGTCATATCGATGTATTCCGAATCTTCCTCTACGATAACATTTTCCGTACTTCTCTTCCTTCCGGAGAGTCCCTTCTTCTCACTCTCCTTCTGAGCCTTGGTATACTGTTCAACGAAACCGGCAGATATGATACCTGTCGGAATAGCTACAACTCCGACGCCCAGGAAGGTAATTACAACAGCCATCAGTCTTCCGATAAAGGTTATCGGATAAATGTCTCCGTAACCGACCGTGAAGATTGTTGCAACCGTCCACCATACGCCTGAAAGCGCATTCTTAAAGGCCTCCGGCTGAGCAGTCTGCTCCACGCTGTACATGCAGAGTGAAGAAGCAAGTATAAGTACCAGAATTATAAAAATTGATGAAAATATCTGATTCTTCTTTTCCAGAAGAACCTTCGTGATCACGCTGAACGAATCATCCTTCGCATTGATCCTGAAGAGATGGAAAATCCTGACAACCCTGAGAAGTCTGAATACCGCAAATCCCGACAGAAAGAAGAACGGAAGTATGGTCAGAAAATCGACTACACCATCATATGATACAAGGAATCTGAGCCTTGCCATCTTCTGTGAAAGCTTCGGATAGAGGTATTCAGCCGTCCAGATCCTGAGAATATATTCTATGCAGAAAATAATAACAGTCACATATTCGATCACCTTGAATATGGTTGAATAAACCTCAAGCTCGGTAAAGGTCTCCATGATAAGTGTCATGATATTCAGGATTATGACCACAACAATAAAGATATCAAAGATCTTGCTTGCGAAGTCACCCCTCTCACCGATCTGTATGATATCGAAAACCCTTCTCTTGCTGAGCTTTTTTGCATGCTCAGTCTCGGAAAGTATCAGACCCTTACCGTCCATTCTCTTATTCTTATTTTTATTATCCTTACTATGATTTTTATTTCCTGACATATTCTTTCAAATTAACAGTAAATACTACATCATTATCCACATTATCCACATTTCAATACGCACGATTATCTAAATATTTAATACAAATGACATTAAATATATTCAAATATTCAAACCAGGCATCAAATAAGACCGTTTTGCAGGTCCATAAATATTAAAACCAAATAATTATCATACCAGGTTCGAGAAAACACCCGCTGCCGCAACGGTTATTATACCCGCAACAACTATCGATAGGCTGCTCATCGCGCCCTCAAGTTCACCCAGCTCCATGGCCTTTGCAGTACCTATCGCATGTGACGAGGTTCCGAGAGCTATACCTCTTGCAATCGGATCCTTGATGCGGAAGATCTTGAAAACAAGTTCAGCGATCACATTTCCGATAACACCTGTTAGTATTATAACCGAAACCGTAACGGCAGTAAAGCCGCCGAGTTCCTCCGAAACGCCCATTCCTATGGCTGTCGTGATTGACTTCGGAATGAAGGTTACGTACTCCTTATGATTGAAATGAAGCATCAGTGAAAAACCAAATATCGTAAAGATGCTTGTGATAACTCCCGAACTGATTCCTATGATTATCGCCTTCCAGTTCTTCTTCAGCTTCTCAATCTGAATATAAAGAGGAATTGCCAGGCTGACTGTCGCAGGTGTCAGCAGGTAGCTTATATATTTAGCCCCATCGTAGTAGATGTCATAATCAATATCTGCCACGATCAGCACTATTATCGTGATTATTATTGAGATCAGCAGAGGGTTAAATATGCCCATCTTCGTTTTCTTCTTCATAAAAACGCCGACCCCGTAAGCCGCAAGGCTCAGCATAACACCAAAGAATACCGATTCTGTGAGGAAGTCCTTCATGAATCCACCTCCTCATTTTTTGCCGCACCGATCATATCTTTGCTGTCAGCAATACCGGTTGTTTTTGATCTCTTGTCCGACGAAACACTGTCAGTCTCTCCGTTTTCTCCATAAGCTGCATCATCAAGAACGATTCCGTCATCCGTCTGACCTGTTGGTATTATCACCTTACCGCCCTTGGAATGTCTTACGACCAGCTGAGTAACCACGCCTGAGATACCCATAACGATACAGGTCGATGCGACCGTAACTATCAGGTACTGAACCCAGACATTTTTGATGACGCTCCAGACATTGATCAGTCCCACTGCCGCCGGAATGAACATTACTGGCATAATCTCAATAAGGAACTTGCCGGTATCCTCAACTGCAGAAAGAGGGACCACCTTCGTACAGAGCCCGATAAAAAGAAGTATTATTCCGTAAATACTTGCCGGAACAGGTAAAGGGAGAAGCGCATGCAGCGCCTCTCCCAGAAGTGATATAAATAGAATTATTCCGAACTGTCTGAGATATTTCATATACAGAAACTCTCCCATTCTCATGCATTATTTATTGCTGATCATCTGCCGGTCATCGTTATATATTCATAAACCAATTATCCGGCACAGTTGCATTATTTTTATTTACCTGCAACTCTCTCATAATTCGCTTCCACAGCGTCCCAGTTGATTATATCAAAAAGCACCTTAACATAATCAGCACGGAGATTCTTATATTTCAGATAATAAGCATGCTCCCAGACATCGATGGCAAGGATAGGAATATTTCCTGTTCCCTCGCTGATCGGATTGTCCTGGTTAGGTGAGTTAGAGATGAAAAGCTCACCGCTTGCATTTGTACTGAGCCATGCCCAGCCTGAACCGAACTGACCTGTTGCAAGTGCAGCTATCTTCTCCTTAAATGCATCAAAGCTTCCGAAGGTCTCATCGATCTTAGCTGCCAGCTTTCCTACAGGAACTCTGCTGCCTTCAGGACCGATGGTTGAAAAATACAGATTATGGTTGTAATAACCGCCGCCCTGATTCTTAATAGCCTTTCTGAGAGCCTCATCCTCGATCTTGTCAAGCGATGCGAGAAGCTCCTCGATAGGCATGTCGGCAACGCCGGCCTTCTCTGCCGCAGCATTAAGACCTGCTGTATATGCTGCATGATGCTTTCCGTGATGTGTAGCTACTGTGAGCTCATCGATAACCGGCTCAAGTGCATTATTTGCATATGGTAACTGATACTGTGTAAACATAGTGTAACCCTCCTTGTATAAATATTATCCCAAACGTATTTCCCATTAATACGTAAGATGCTCATACCCAAACGGATCAAATACAGATCCATAATTATCCGACCGGATGAATCCGGTCATGTTCTCGGCATTTTATCCGGAATCAACTGAACTTTGCAATAACTTCTGCGTTTGCCTTCTCTGCAGCTTCCTCCATGGCCTTTCTGTCAGCCTTAAGTCTCTCGCGAAGCTCAGGATTGGCAACCGCCATAATCTGAAGTGCCAGATGAGCTGCATTCTTGCCGCCATTTATTGCTACTGTTGCAACCGGAATTCCCGGTGGCATCTGCACGATGGAAAGAAGTGCGTCCATTCCCTCAAGATTTGAGCCTGAAAGAGGTACTCCGATAACCGGAAGAACTGTCTGTGAGGCAACTACTCCCGGAAGAGCCGCTGCCATTCCGGCTGCTGCTATAACAACCTCTGTTCCGTCGTTATTAACTTCATCCATAAACTCTGACAGAGCCGCATGCGCCCTGTGGGCAGAGAGGCATCTTACCTTAACCTCTACGCCATACTGTTTTAATATTTCCACTGCAGGTTCAACCTTCGCAAGATCGCTGGTAGAACCCATGATCACTGCTGCTTTCATATGTCTGTTCCCTTCTGTTTTGTCAATTATACGAATCGAATCATCGTGATCAATACTGATCTTCCATGATGCGGATTCATCTTAGAACTCGTCGTCGAAATATAATCCGCCGGAATTTAGAACTCGTCATCAAAATCGATATCGCCCTCAGAATCGCCGTCAAACGGACTGTCGATCATCTCATTGACACGCATTCTCTTCTTGCTTCTCATATCCTCAACCTTATCATGGAGAAGCTCCTTGACCTCCATGGTATTCTTGATATTTTTAAGCTCAAGGTACGGATTAGACTTATCAGAAGAGGTAACGACTATGCTTCCGACACCGAAAATCTTCTGCCAGAGTGTTCTTCTGAGTGAAAGGTCTCTTACCCTGTAGAGAAGAGTCTCCTCATATCTTGTTGTGAAAAAACCCTGCTGCAGGAAAAGTCTGTCTTCCTTCAGCTTATAAACTGTAAATGATAACGGAAGTCCCAAGTGTCTCTTACGATCTCTCCAAAGAACGCCTTCTTCCTGTTTCTTAGCCATAGCTTTTCTCCTCCTTTATGTCCCCGGATACTTATAATAATCTTACATTTTATGTTCTAAACATATGCTCTGCTCCAACACTAACAATGTACCATATTTTTCCCATAAATACTATCTTTTTTTGCGTATATAGAATACAAGCAATCTTTAAGCATATCAACCGACAAACTATCCCAAAAGCGATGCATTATGATATAATGGTTATGCATGATCCCCGTTGATCATAAACAATAAGGAGGCACAATATGAAACGATTAAAAGCCCTTTCGATAATAACAGCAATGCTCTTTACTCTCACAGCCTGCGGTAATGATAAGGATGATGACAGTAAGGGAACAACAGCTGCAAATACAACCGAAAATATAATTGTCAGCGAACCAACCGAGACTGCAACCGTTGATAATACAACAACCGAGGCCACATCCGGTGATGATCAGTCCACATCAGACGATACGACAACTCAGTCCACGAATGGTGATTTTGAGGGTGATTTCGATGTTTCCGATCCGAAATGGAACTGGATCAACTGGGACGCCAACGGCGACGGAACCCTCGATCAGCTGGAATTTGAATATCATGATAATGGTGATGAAGCAGCAAGCTTTATAGAAGTAACCTTTTATGACGGCAGCAGTAATACTACCGTAAGCGGCATGATCGACCGCGGTTACTCTCTTACCAAGATTTATTCCAGGGAGACCTCTGAAGGGCCGTATCTCCACATTTACTACGAGCAGGGAGATTATTACGGAACCGGTCCTGCTGAATGCTTTCTGCTTCTGAAGAACGGACAAATACAAATAAGATATATAGAAGAATAGATTCCCGAATCTGCTCAATATATAATAGTAACGCAGTTCCCTATTATATAAAAAAACGATGCACATAAGGCGTGTATATCATACACATCAGTTGTGCATCGTTTTTCATTTTGGTTCAGTGTATCTATTTTGATGTACTGTAGTTAAATATCTTCATCTCTCCGTCATACTTACCGACCATAAAATAAGCCTCGTACGGTTCGGTATGTGTGAAGGTACCGTTCTTATATACCTTTTTACCTTTGAGCTTTACGATTCTGAGATCGGATATTTTAACATCTCCGTAATTTTTGGCGATGGCACTCTTCGTTTTTTCGACCTCTTCGTCTGAAGGTTTTCCATCCATCTTATATTCTATCTCAAATGTAAATCTTTCTCCTGTTTCCTTCATTTCCTGAAATAGCTCTCTGACCATTTCACTATATGGCATATTGTCGCGGTCTTTGATCTTTTTATCGCGGATCTTAGGGATCAGTACATCAAGAAATGTATCCACATCAGCCTCTTCATAGGCTTTAATATATTTTTTCATAAGCTTTATATGTGGTGTATCACGCTTGGACAGATACAGCCATATACCGCCTCCGATGGCGCAGACAGCAAGGAAGATTGCAGCTATCAGTATTACTTTTTTCTTACTGCCCTTCCGTCTATTTCCTTCTGAAGGATTCTCAGTAAATGTTCCCTGTTCAGCAGATGAAGGCTGAACCATCGTACCTTCGCCAGCATCTGATGATACAGCATCCTCTGATACAGCTTCCTCAGCTTCTGTCTTTTTCTCTTCCGGATCTGTCATGCCATAGCTTCTCGGATTCGGAGCACCGCAGTATCCACAAACAATCTGATCAGGATAAACCTCATTACCGCATTCCGGACATTTCATTTATTTCCACCTCTTTTTTACAGAAAATACGATACCTATTCTATCATATTCTCCCTGTTTCAACAAATTAAATATACTTTGAATAAGCCGTATCTCCCCGTCATCATTATAAAATACACTATTCATGTTTTCTGCCTGTATATGCACACCCACTTATGGATTTTATTCTCAACAAGTTCAGATTAGCATTAAAAGGGTAACAAAAGAGCAACAAATAAGTCACGGGATTGCCCGAACGCAGTGAGGATTGTAACGGTCCGAAGGACCGTGAGTCTGTCCACAGGACAGATGCGTTCTGCAAAGCAGAACCAAGACTTGCTACGCAAGTCTTGCATATCACGAAGTGATATGGCACCGGAGGGTCCCGTGATCCGAGCGAAGCGAGGACTCGTCGTGTGAAACACGACCGCAGCTGCGCAGCAGCTGAGCAGCATCATGGAACATGATGCTGGAGCAAAGCAAAAATAACAAGCCGTGCACTCACTGGACATAATGCGCAGATGGGATGCTTGCATACCACTCTGTGTGTTATGTTCTGTGAGTATACAGCGCCTATGGCGCTGGTTCTTGAGACGCGCAGCGGATCAAGAACAGAACACGGCTTGTTATTGACGAATTCATGAGTCCTTCGGACTCATTTCAGTACGTATAAAAAAGGATCCCGCAAGGGATCCTTTTCATAAGTATTTATCTGTAAAGATTAGTTGTTGATAAGCTTGTCCTCATCACTCCAGCTGTAAAGCTTTCTGATCTCAGCGCCAATCTTCTCTGCAGGATGCTCAGCTGCCTTCTGACGAAGAGCCTTGAAGTGAGCCTGTCCGCTTGCAGATGACATATCAAGAAGGAAGTCCTTAGCGAAAGAACCATCCTGGATGTCAGCAAGTACCTTCTTCATAGCCTTCTTTGTATCCTCTGTGATGATCTTAGGACCTGTGATGTAATCACCGTACTCAGCTGTATTTGAGATTGAGTATCTCATTCCTGCGAAACCACTCTGATAGATGAGGTCAACGATGAGCTTCATCTCGTGGATACACTCAAAGTATGCGTTTCTTGGATCATAACCAGCCTCTGTAAGAGTCTCGAAACCAGCCTGCATAAGTGCGCAAACACCACCGCAAAGAACTGCCTGCTCACCGAAGAGGTCTGTCTCTGTCTCTGTTCTGAAGGTTGTCTCAAGGATACCTGCTCTTGATCCACCGATACCGGCACCATAAGCAAGTGCCATATCAAGTGCCTTACCTGTTGCATCCTGATATACTGCAACGAGACAAGGTGTACCCTTACCAGCCTGGTACTCTGAACGTACTGTATGTCCAGGAGCCTTTGGAGCGATCATTGTTACATCAACGTCTGCAGGTGGAACGATCTGTCCGAAATGAATGTTGAAACCATGAGCGAACATAAGCATGTTGCCCGGCTCAAGGTTTGGAGCGATGTCAGCCTTGTACATAGCTGCCTGCTTCTCATCGTTGATAAGGATCATGATGATGTCAGCCTTCTTAGCTGCTTCAGCTGTTGTGAATACTTCGAAGCCCTGCTCCTCAGCTCTCTTCCAGCTCTTTGATCCCTCATAGAGACCGATGATAACGTTTGCACCTGACTCCTTAAGGTTAAGTGCGTGAGCATGACCCTGGCTGCCGTAGCCGATGATAGCGATGGTCTTGCCCTCAAGAAGTGATAAGTTGCAATCTTCACTATAGAAGATTCTTGCCTGATCTGCCATTTTTTATTTCCTCCTAAAAAAAATAATTTCATGGACTGTCCTATCCATGTTATGTACTTTCTGTGTGCCGGCTGTCTGTACGAAGTTGTCTGTTAAAATACTGCCGAAACGTTATGCGTTGTCTGACAACCCAACTCACATGTCTGACATGATGATACACCAGTTACAGTGGCTTGTCAACCGTGATTTATCCGGAAAAATATGTTTTTTCAATGAATTCAGTATATTTTTTATTATTTTAATGATTCAAGAGTTCGAGTTTTAGATTCTTGATAGATTCTACAGCTAGAATTTTAGATTCTAGTTAGATTCTACAGTTCGAGTTTAAGATTCTCGTTAATAGCCGCATGGTGAAGATGTATGGTAACAGCACTTTTAAGAGCCTCTGCATCACGAAGCTTCAGGAAATGCATGATCATGATATGATCCTTATAAGCATCCTCAGCGATTATCTCAAGATTTTCATCTATCGCAAAGGTCTTCTCGATAGTTTCAGTAAGCACCGGTATAAACTGTGCAAGAAAATCGTTGTGCGCCGACTTCATGATGGCACCGTGGAAATCACTCTCCGACTTGATCCTGGCGGAACCTCTCGGATTCTTTTTGATATTTTTCTGAACTATCTCACCCAGGTGAAGTATCTCTTCTATCTCTTCATCGGTTGCACGCTTTGCTGCCAGATAAGCCGCCTCCGGCTCTATGATGAGACGTGCCTCGTAAAGATCACGAAGCTTAACCTTCATATCTGCCGTATCTATATTTCCAATCCTGTCGGTTCCCGCAAACTGATCAGCCTTCTCACTGACGAAGGTTCCCTTACCTCTGTAAACCGTGAGAAGTCCGTCATTTACAAGTATCCTGATGGCTTCTCTGAGGGTAGCTCTGGAAACGCCCAGTTCATTTGAAAGCTCGTTCTCATTCGGAAGCTTGTCTCCCGGCAGAAGCACCTGCTCGTTTATTATCCTGTTTTTAATGATATCTGCCGTTTTCTGGGACAGATTGATGTTCTGTGTCATGTTATATTCCTGTTGTCTTCCTGAGGTTTGCCTCAAAGAACTTGTTGTAGCCCATCCAGTCTTCCTTCTCCTTGGCATATTTATCAAGTGTTTCGGTGAAGGTCTGGAGCTTTGCGTCCATATTGTCAGCCAGCGACAGAGCCTCTGCCTCGATTATCGCAGGCTTCTTAGGTGAACCGTATTCCAGCTCGCCGTGATGTGCAAGTATGCAGTGCATCACCATCTCTTCAAGCTTCTTAGGGAAGCCCTCGATCGAAGCTGCCTTCTCATGAACCATCACAGCTCCCATAACGATGTGACCAACAAGCTGACCTTCATCCGTATAATCATTGAGTGGGAACTCCGAAAGCTCTCTGGTCTTGCCGATATCGTGAAGAAGTGCGCAGGTCACAAGAAGATCCCTGTTCACACTCTCGTAGTTCTTAGCGATATATTCACAGATCTTCGCAACGGAAAGAGAATGCTGAAGAAGTCCGCCGATAAAGCTGTGGTGAACCGACTTGGCTGCACTGTGCTTTCTGAAGGTTCTGATAAACTCGCCATCTTCGGCAAAGAAGCTCTTGAGAAGCGCCTTGAGGTATTTATTATCAATACTCTCAACTATTGCAAGGAGCTCGTCATACATCTTGTCACTGTCATTCTTGGTCACTGGCATGTAGTCGGCCACGTCATATTCGCCCTCCTGTGCACGTCTGATCCTCTTTATGTTCAGCTGAAGCGAACCATTAAAGGAAGTCACCTGTCCATCAACCTTGATGTAATCGTTAGTTTCAAAATGCTCTATACCGTTATTGAGATCCCAGACCTTTCCGTCAAGTATTCCTGTTTTATCCTGAAGAAATACCGAATAGTAGCTCTTTCCTGCCTTTGTCTTCGCATCGACCTTATTCTTGCAGAAATACACTCCCGATATCTGCTCGCCCTCTGTTAACTCTTCTATAAATCTCATATATCCCGGTCCTTCCTGGTGTATTTTAGCTATTTCATGTGTCAGCGGCCTTTCTCAGCCGTGACGCTTTTATATTATAGCAAAATCTTCAGATAATGTCACCGATGATTTATCGTAATTGCACCACACATCGATCTACATAAACAAAAGAAAGCGCAGTTTCTGTAAATGAAAAGGGCGTTCTGAATACACCTCGTGTATCGCAGAACGCCTTTGTTCCCTTCACTGTTATCTATTTTTGATTATAGGGTTGAGCCCCTGAAAAGTCAATAATATTCATGGTGATTTTTTACAAATAATAATGTTAAAAATGACGAATATATGTTATTATAGCTGTGTATGTCATGATAGCGGAAAGACTCCTTCGGTTCACCGGTTCAGGCAAACAGACTACTAAAAGAAATACAGGCATAAACATATGAATAAACACAGTTTAAAAATACTTGAATTTGATAAGATACTTACGATGCTCACCGAATACGCGGCTTCACCGATGGCGAAGAAACGCTGTGAGAGACTGACTCCTTACAGGGATATTGAGAAGATCAGAACCCTTCAGGAGGAGACACGCGACGCTTCTCTCCGCCTCTCGAAATACGGCAATGTATCGTTCGCAGGACTGACCGACGTCGGAGTATCCTTTAAGCTCCTGGAAATCGGTTCGCCGCTTTCCGCATCAGAGCTTCTCGGTATAGCCTCTCTCCTTGAAACAGCAAAGAATGTCAAAGCATACGGCTATTCCAAGACCGACGAAGAGGATATAACGAAGGACTCTCTGGTAAGGCTTTTCGACGAACTGATACCTCTTGAGGACGTTTCATCAGAGATCAGAAAATGCATCATTTCCGCTGATGAGATAGCCGATGACGCATCGAGAAAGCTTAAGGAAATAAGGAAAAATATAGAAATATCATATAATCGTATCAGACAGAAGCTGGACAAGATCATCCATTCGGAAGCGAACAGAGATATGCTTCAGGATGCAATCATCACAACCAGAAATGGTCGTTACTGCATACCGGTCAAGGCTTCCTACCGTGCAAAGTTCCCGGGAATGATCCACGATCAGTCCCAGACCGGTTCGACAGTCTTCATCGAGCCGCTCGAGATCGTCAATCTCAACAACGATATCAGAGAGCTTGAAAATGAAGAGCGTCTGGAGATAGAAAGAATACTCATGGACCTTTCGGAGCGCTGCGGTCAGCATACCGAAGAGCTTACCGAGGATCTGAAGCTTCTGACGGATCTGGATTTTATATTTGCAAGAGCCAAATTCAGCAATTCATATCACGGTTCGGAGCCGATCCTCAACGAAGAAGGACGCATTGAGCTAAAGGGTGCGATCCATCCTCTGCTTGAAAGAAAAACAGCCGTTCCGATCGACCTGCAGCTTGGAGGTAACTTCTCTCTCCTTATAATCACAGGTCCAAATACGGGCGGTAAGACGGTTTCACTTAAAACGCTCGGTCTTCTTACACTGATGGCTCAGGCAGGACTTCACATACCGGCAAGATATGGAACCGTTATCTCGGTTTATAATGATATTTTCGCAGATATCGGTGATGAGCAGAGCATCGAGCAGAATCTCTCGACCTTCTCATCACATATGAGCAATATAGTATATATCGTCGGACACGCCGACAACCGTTCGCTCTGTCTCTTCGATGAGCCGGGTGGCGGTACGGATCCCGTGGAGGGTGCCGCACTTGCGACTGCTATCCTCTCACATCTGAAGGATATCGGCGCAACAGTTATGGCTACAACCCACTACAGTGAGCTTAAGAGCTTCGCCATAGCATCACCGGGAGTCGAAAATGCATCCTGCGAGTTTGATGTTGCTACTCTCAGACCTACATTTAAGCTTCTCATGGGTGTACCGGGCAAGTCCAACGCCTTTGCGATCTCTAAGAAGCTCGGACTTCCGGATGATATCATAGAAAGAGCCAGATCCGGCATAGACAGCACCGCCGTCAATGTTGAAGAGCTTATTGCCGATCTTGACAGAGCAAAGCGTGAGGCTGAGCAGGATAAGGAAGAGATTGCCGCCAGCCGCCGCGAGATAGACGACTTGAAGAAACGCATAAGTGACAAGGAAAAATCAGCCGGTGACGAGAAGCGGCGCATCCTCGAGAAAGCCCGCGAAGAGGCCAGAGAGATTATTGAGAACGCCAAGGAAGAAGCTGATCAGGCCATCCGTGATTACAACAAATGGCTAAAGAATCCATCTTCAGCTGATGCAAAGAAGATGGAGGAACGAAGGAGCAGTCTCAGGAAGAAAGCTGAGTCCCTCGGAAACAGCCAGAAGAACAAGGCAGCTCCGCTTCAGTCCGGCCAGAAGGCCAAGGACTTCCATATCGGAGATACTGTCAAGGTACTGAGTCTGAATACCGAAGGACATATCCTTGAACTGCCCGACAGCAGCGGAACAGCCCTTGTCGGCATGGGAATACTCAGTTCAAGGCTTCCGATCAGCGATCTTCTTATTGTCAAAGATGATAATAAATATAACCACGCAGGCCGAAGGGAAGCCGCTCAGCAGAGAGCCGGTACAGGCGGTTATAACAAAGCCTATACCTTTAAGCCTGAAATCAACCTTCTGGGCAAGACGGTTGACGAAGCCATCGCCGAACTGGATAAATTTCTTGATGACGCGATGCTCTCACATGCCGAGACCGTCAGAGTTGTCCACGGCAAAGGAACCGGAGCCCTCCGCAAGGGCATCCACGACCACCTAAAGCACCTCTCCTACGTCAAAAAATTCCGCCTCGGCGAATTCGGAGAAGGAGATGCCGGTGTTACTATTGTCAGTTTATAATTGAATAAAAATATGCCTATGAGGGCGTATTCGACAGCTACAACCAGGTAGTAATATGCGAAGCATATTGCTATCATGAACGTAGTGAATGACACGAACCACGAAGTGGTTCACATGCATCACATGTGATGCATGCATAATTCTGCTTGCAGAATTATGGTGCACGAGGAGGTATATTTTTATTCAATATTGTTGATTTTTGTAAGTCAGGAGAGAAAAAATGAAGAAGCAGCGAATTCTTATAGTAGACGACGATGAAAATATAGCAGAACTGATATCCCTCTACCTCATGAAGGAATGCTTTGAAACAGAGATAGCCAACGACGGCGAATCAGCTCTGATCAAGGTTAAAACCTTTATGCCGAACCTGATCCTTCTGGATCTTATGCTTCCGGGCATTGATGGTTATGAGGTATGCCAGCGTATCAGAAAGACCCAAAACACACCTATTATCATGCTTTCAGCAAAGGGCGAGGTTTTTGATAAGGTTCTCGGCCTCAAGATGGGAGCCGATGATTATATCATGAAGCCTTTTGATTCAAACGAGCTTGTTGCAAGAGTAAATGCAGTCCTCCGCCGTGCTTCCGCAGCACCTTCAGAGGATGAGGTTGAAGATGAAAATGTATCTGTCGGCAAGGTTAATTATGACAGAGACGGTGAGTTTGTTGAATATGACAACCTGATCGTCAACATCTCCCACTACACCGTAACTCTTGAGGGTAAGCATGTTGAGATGCCGCCAAAGGAGCTTGAGCTTCTCTATTTCATGGCAAGCCGTCCTAATCAGGTATTTACCCGTGAGCAGCTCCTCAATCAGCTCTGGGGCTACGAATTCATGGGCGATACAAGAACCGTCGACGTTCACGTAAAGCGTCTCCGTGAGAAGCTTTCCGACAAATACAACTGGACCATCGCCACAGTTTGGCGTATCGGCTACAAATTTGAGGTGAGATAAATGCAGCATTCCATATTCGACCGAATATACCTGACATTCCTTATAGCGCTGATAGCATCCTTTGGTATCATCATCGCATATACCACCTTTGCTTCCAGAAGAGCTCTAACGACCGAAAAAGAGGATACTCTTACCAACGAGGCTCAGCTCATTGCTTCGCAGACACTGAATTCTTACATGACCGGTGAGTTTGATGCTGATGAAGTATCCCAGCTTTTCACCTACTATGCCGAAATCTTAAATGCGGATATATGGTTCGTAAACAATTCGGGCGCCATCGTTTCACATTCCGAAACGAAGCTCAGGAAAGAGCTTCCTGTTAATATTTTCGGAATTGACGGAGCCTATTCGATCAACACGAAGCATACCGAGACCGGTAATTTTTATGGTGTATTTGAAAACGAAATGATATCCATTAACATTCCTTTGACCATAACAAGACTGTCAGAGGATGGAAAAAACATAGAAGAAACCTCTAATATCGGCGCTCTGATAATGCATGCGCCGGCAACCCAGATCAACACTCTCCTGAAAAATATATTTAGCATCGTTTATCTGCCTTGCCTAGTAATCATCATCATAGCCTTCATCTTCATTCAGATAGTTTCCAAGAAGGTCATGTCTCCTGTAAAGAAGCTTTCTTCTGTGGCAACAGAATATTCAAAGGGTAATTTCAATGCCAAGACCGAGATCAAATCCCAGGATGAGATAGGCCAGCTGGCCGTATCGCTGGAATATATGGCCGATGAGCTGTCCAAGCTGGAGGAATACAGACGTGATTTCATCTCCAACATCTCCCACGACTTCCGCTCTCCGCTCACATCCATCAAGGGATATGTTGAAGCCATCAAGGACGGAACCATCCCTGTCGAAAAGCAGGACAGATATCTTGACATTATCCTGAACGAGACCCAGCGTCTGACCAAGCTCACGACCGGTCTTCTGGATCTCAACAATCTCGAGGAATACGGCCCATACCTCAAGCTGAAGGATTTCGACCTTATAGAGATCATCAAGCCGACACTCAACACCTTTGAGATGAAATGTATCGAGAAAAATATAGCTATTTACTTATATAATCATGTTGACAATACGCTGGTAACAGCCGACAAGACCAAGATACAACAGGTTATCTATAATCTTATAGACAATGCCATCAAGTTCACACCTTCCGGCAAGAAGATTACCGTGACCCTTACAGACAAGAAAGACAAGATCTTTGTATCCGTCAAAGATGAGGGTATTGGTATGGATGAAGAAACCCAGAAGAGGATCTTCGACAGATTCTACAAGGGTGACCAGTCCCGCGGAAGAGATAAACAGGGCACCGGTCTCGGACTTGCGATAGCCAAGGAGATCATCAAGGCTCACCATGAGAATATAGATGTTATCAGTACCGAGGGCGAGGGATCGACCTTTACCTTTACACTGACCAAGATGCATGTCAAAGGAACTACTGAGATGCTGACAGATGAGATAAAATAGAACTTTATCAATTAATAACATACGCCGACCATACACACACACGCTTCTCTCGACTCTGCTCTCGCATGGTTGGGGTCTCGATAAGCATATGTGTGTATGGTCGGCTATTTTTCTAAGTAAATTAAGATCATTCAGATAGGTCTTTATTCATATACCTTATATAAGCCGCGACGATTCCGGCGAGCATGAAGATCATGCCGGGGATAAGGTATTTCATTTCTATGCTGTGAGTACTTATGAGGTCTGAGCCTTCGGTGTAACCGAATGGAGTGATGTATTTGAGAGCCTTTGCATCGGCTGTCATATTTGCGATTATGTTCAGGAAATAGAACAGCGCCGCCAGTCCGATACCGATTCCGACTCCTGACCTCTTGATAAAGGCCGAGATTCCGAAGCATATTCCTGCTATCTCAAACTGCAGCAGAAGCTGGGCTATATGGATAAGATAAATATCCTTCAGACTATCCATCTCACCTGTTATTACAAGCGAACCAACCGCAAAGATAAATACAACCGCATTCAGCATTATGATAATCGCGAAGGTGCTGACAAGCTTTTCGGTTATGACTCTCGCCCTTGAGACCGGATGCATGAAGAGGAAACTTGCTGTCCTCTCCTTCTCTTCCTTCATAAGTGCGGATATTCCGACTATCGCCGCAAAGAAGGCGCCGCCGATTCCGAGTATATTTCCGCTTTCTACGGAATAAAAGCCGGGCAGAGTTCCGATATCCAGCTTATCCATTCCAAAGGCAGCCGAAAAACTACCCATGGAAGAAAACATCTCAGTGAATTTGTCCGACTCCTTCGCCAGATTCGGATATAAGAAAACAATCACTGCAACGAAGACACCTATCGCTCCGCTCCAGATCAGGAGAGCCATTTTTTGTGATCTTATTTCATTTTTAAATATATGCATCCTGCTCCCCTCCCTAATTCACATCATCATGACCGGTATTCTCGCCGTCATCATTGTTATTGACAGCATTCTCGTTATCATCATTATAATGGACAGTCTTTTCGCTGTTATCAATACTATGGACAGCATCCTGCATTACATTATTTGTATCGTACGTATTATTAATCCCACCGGTCTGTTTCGTATCATAATAATTCATAAATATCTCCTCGAGGCTCGGCTCGGTAATATTTACATTTCTAATATTCTGGTCAATAAGGAAACCCAGCAGCTTCTTGATATCACCATGATAGAGGAAGCTTGTATGTTTTCCACTGGCTGTCCTCTCAACATTATCAACCGCTTCCGCAGCCTTGCGAAGCCTCTCAATATCGCTGTCGGTAACTTCGCCCGAAACAGTAACCTTCTTAGCACCGGTTTTCTTCAGATTACCGACCTTATCCGCAATGATTATCCTTCCGTCCCTGATGAACGCAGCCATTTTGCAGTGTTCCTGAACCTCAGAAAGTACATGAGATGAGAAAAATATAGTCGCACCTCTCCTGTTCTCTTCCGTTAATATACTAAAGAATTCTCTCTGCATCAGAGGATCCAGACCGGATGTAGGCTCATCAAGTATCAGAAGCTCCGGATGATGCTGAACCGCACAGATTATGCCAACCTTCTTCCTGTTTCCGAGAGAAAGCTCTTCTACCCTCTTTTCCGTATCAAGGTCAAGACGCTCGCACAGCTTTGCCGCTTCACTGTCACAGTTCATCCCCCGCAGCTTTGCAGAATAACGGATCACTTCCTTAACTCTCATGCCTTTATAGAAGTTGATCTCAGAAGGGAGATACCCGGTTCTCTTATGTATTTCATCGATACCTTCCGTTATATCGATACCGAGTATCCTTGCACTGCCGCTTGTCGGCTTGATATAGCCGAGTATGGTTCTGATTGTTGTCGATTTACCGGCCCCGTTCGGTCCGATAAAGCCGTAAAAATCGCCGGCATCCACCGACATACTAAGTCCGGTTATCCCCCTGCTGCTTCCGTAGTTCTTCGTTAATTTATCTATTTCTATTGCTTTCATATATATCCTCACATACCTGTTACGTCATAACTGCTGCAAACAAATTAATAACGATTTATCAATCATGTATTACAGCTGCAATTATCCATCATTTTTCTTCTCACATCACGTCCGACTATACATCTTTCTCCAGAAATCAACCATCTTCCGAAAATCCTCAGCCATCTTGTCCACATCAAAATCCTTCTTCTGCATCTCGTGATAGAGGAAGCCCTCCGATGCGAGATACATATCCCTGTACATCATTTCAAGGTCGATTCCTTCCTTGAACTGCGCAGGATCAAGCTCCGGTATCATTATATTTGTAGAAAGCTGCTGAAACGGTTCAATAACCTTTCTCAGTTCATCACGTATCTCTTCGTCATCATCATAATATGCCTTCAACGCAAATTTGCCCATATCAGGATATTTATGCATCATGGCAAGCTTGGTCTCCAGCCCCTTACAGATCATCTCGAAGATATCAGTTTCCTTATATACATCCGATTTTTGCAGATGCTCTATCGTTATTTTCTTCACACTGTCCCACAGAAAGAGGAAGAATTCCTTCTTGTTTTTGAAATAAAAAAACAGGAGTGACTTACTGATACCGGCTTCGGCCGCAATCTCATTCATCGGGCTCTTCCTGTAGGAATTCTGTGAAAATACGCGAAAGCCCGCATTTATTATTCTGTTTCTCTTCTCCTCAGGAAGCGCATAGAATTTGTCGTTCATCCAACTCCTCCTCCATTCAGTTACATGATCATCTTCAACTGATCAATTCTCTGCTGCCATTTTCTCACGATCATTCCCCAATCAATCCCTTGGTTTATTTATGGTTCTTGTTTATCGTTTTTATTGACCAATTCGGTCATTGACCGCTCCGGTTAATATGAATATAAGTCCATTGACCATTTTTGAGAAGACCCTATTTTAAAGTTTTTTATAATAATACGAAAGCCTCCAAAAATAATCATGTAATAATAAAAAGCCGCTTGATTTTTATACGCAAATACACTATTCTATTTACGTTAATTCAGCAGACACACCGATAAACATGCAGTGAGAGAGGCCTCGAAGCCATGCATCGCATCGTTCGTCGGAAGTATATTTTATAAAACGGAGGTTTTTACGATGTCAAATGAGATGAAGCCTTTCAAGGAAGGCAAGGTTCGTGAGATCTACGATAACGGCGACAGCCTTATTATGGTTGCAACTGACAGAATCAGCTGCTATGACGTTATCCTTAAGAATAAGATTGTTAAGAAGGGTACAGTTCTCACCCAGATGTCTAAGTTCTGGTTCGAGATGACAGAGGACATCCTTCCTAATCATATGATCACAACAGATGTGAATGAGATGCCTGAATTTTTCAGAAAGCCTGAATTTGACGGCAACAGCATGATGGTTAAGAAGCTTACAATGCTTCCTATCGAGTGTATCGTACGTGGCTATATCACCGGAAGCGGCTGGGCAAGCTACAAGGAAAATGGTACTGTCTGCGGTATCAAGCTTCCTGAAGGACTTATCGAGTCAGACAAGCTTCCTGAGCCTATCTACACACCTTCTACCAAGGCTGAGATCGGTGATCATGATGAAAATATTTCTTTCGAGAGAAGTGTTGAAGTACTTGAGAAGGAATTCCCTGGCAAGGGTCAGGAGTATGCTGAGAAGCTTCGCGACTATACCATCGCTCTGTATAAGAAGTGCGCAGATTACGCACTTACAAAGGGCATCATCATAGCAGATACCAAGTTTGAGTTTGGTCTCGATGAGGACGGAAATATTGTTCTCGGCGACGAGATGCTCACACCTGACAGCTCACGTTTCTGGCCTGCAGATACATATGAGCCTGGCCATGGTCAGCCATCCTTCGATAAGCAGTTCGCACGTGACTGGCTGAAGTCTGACGAGAACAAGGAGCAGCCTGAAAACTGGTTTCTTCCTGAAGAGATCGTAGAGAAGACGATCAACAAATATCTTCAGGCTTATAAAATGCTTACAGGTACAGATCTTTAAAATAAAAATAGAGCCATCTGTATATCCGTATGACGAATTATACTCACAGATGAGTCGATAAATATAACAATCCATGCTCTGTTCTTGATGCGCTTCGCTCATCAAGAACAGGCGCCATAGGCGCCGTATATTCCTCAAAAAAGAAACAGATGTGTATGCAAGCATCCACATCTGTTTCTTTTTTTCGTCATGCATGGCTTGTTATTTATGCTTGGTTTTCTTAACTTTAGCTTTGCGGAACATGTACTTTCTGGCGACAGCCATTCCGATCTTATAATAAAATGGACGCAGCTTTTTGTCCGCCTCCTTTATTTTCTCACGGATTGGTATATTTTGCGGGCAGTGCTGCTCGCATTTGCCACACTTGATACACTGGCTTGCGAAAACAGGATCCTTCGTGAGTCCGACAGACTGAGCATACTGGAAGCGTCCGTCCTTCTTGCTTTCGATATACATCGTATTGTAACAGCTGAAAATTCCCGGGATATCCACTCCCTTAGGGCAAGGCATACAGTATCTGCAACCGGTGCAGCCAACCTTCTCCTTCTCCTTGATGATAGCCTTAACCTTTCCGATAAGAGCCATATCATCCTCTGTAAGGTGCCCCGGAGTTGCCGCAGATGCAACCTTGCAGTTTTCCTCAACCATCTCTACCGTGTTCATTCCCGAAAGAACGCAGGTAACCTCCGGCTGATTCCAGAGCCATCTGAAGGCCCACTCAGCAGGCGAATAACCATTCTTATCATCCGCTATCAGCTTCTTCGCCTTATCCGGAAGCATATTTACAAGCTTACCGCCACGGAGCGGCTCCATGATGATCACCGGAATACCCTTCGCAGCCGCAGCCTTAAGTCCCTTAACTCCGGCCTGCGAAACCTCATCCATGTAATTATACTGGATCTGGCAGAAATCCCAGTCATAGTCATCAAGTATCTTCAGGAAATTGTCTGTATTTCCGTGATAGGAAAAGCCTATATTTATTATCGCTCCGGACTTCTTCTTTCTATCTATCCAGTCAAGTATGCCGACAGCCTTGAGCTTCTCCCACATACCGATATCCGTAAGCATATGCATCAGATAATAATCGATATAATCTGTCTTCAGCCTTGAGAGCTGCTCGTTAAAATATTTATCAACAGCCTTACTGCTGGCGATCATATACTGTGGCAGTTTGGTTGCGATTTTGATCTTATCTCTTATATTGTTACGCGCAAATATCTCACCGATGGCAACCTCACTGCCCGGATAGATGTAGGCTGTGTCATAGTAATTAACGCCTGCGTTATATGCAGCCATGATCTCCTTCTCAGCCTTATCCAGATCAATAGAGTTACCCTTCTTGGTAAATCTCATGCAGCCGAAGCCGAGCACCGATATATCGTTTCCGTATTTATCTTTTCTATACTGCATTCATTTCTCCGATCTATAAACACTTACCCAGATGTGATACATGAGATAGCTCATGTTAACAATGATACGTATAATATTCCATATTATTCATATTTACGGACATGAATACCATATCAGTCTTGTGTTAAATGTTTTTCTTCAGCATGAACGTTCATACTGTTTTGTGTTACATATTTTTCTGTCCGTAATATGCATTCGGACCATGCTTTCTCATGAAATGCTTGTCCTGCATATACTGCGGAGTTTCTCCGGCTTCAGGATTGATCTGCCTGGTTAATATCGCCATCCTGGCAACCTCTTCAACAACAACTGCATTGTGAACTGCCTCATATGCATTTCTTCCCCAGGTGAAAGGTCCGTGATTCTTGCATACACATCCAGGAACATAAAGCGGATTGATATTCTCGTTTCTGAATCTTTCGACTATGGAAACACCTGTATTTTTCTCGTATCCGGCTTCAATCTCCTCTGCAGTAAGATTTCTGATGCATGGAATAGGTCCGTAGAAATAATCAGCATGAGTCGTTCCGTAGCATGGAATATCCTTTCCTGCTTGCGCCCATGAAGTTGCGTGAGTTGAATGAGTATGCACCACGCCGCCAATCTCCGGGAATGCCTTATAAAGCTCAAGGTGTGTTGCAGTATCCGTCGACGGATTGTACATTCCATCCACAATCCTTCCGTCAAGATCAACAATGACTATATCATTCGGCTTCAGCTTGTCGTAATCAACACCGCTTGGTTTGATTGCAACAAGTCCGCTGTTTCTGTCAATCTCACTTGCATTTCCCCAGGTAAAAGTAATAAGTCCGTATCTTGGAAGAAGCATATTGGCTTCATAAACTCTTCTCTTCAATTCATCAAGCATCCAGTTTGCCATATTTGTCTACCATCCTGTATTATTTATTTTTATATAACTACCATTATATTCCTGTATGCGTCAAAATAGTATCATTATGACACATCTTAGGATAAGATGCATATTGTACACCTATCATTCATAAATGTACAGTCGTATCATTTTATTTCACATAGCATCTCCGCAGATCAGTATATATTATTTCATGAAAAACTTCTGTAGATCAGCCTCTGTCGTATCATCGCCGATCGTGATAAGCTCCGTGCCCGTAAGTCTTGCAAACATAGCGATGTCAGCCCTTGTAAGTGCAGTAGAAACTACCGAATGATGCGCACCGCCGGCATAACACCATGCAGCAGTACCGATTGAGAAATCCGGCTTATGACGGTACATGATCCTCGCAACCGGAAGAAGAGGCATAGGCTCGGGCTGTTTAACAAGCTCAATATCCGCACAGATTATTCGGAAACGGTCGCCCATATCAACCAGAGTAACCTGGATTCCGTCACCGGTAATACCGTCAAATACAAGTCTTGCAGGGTCTTCCTTACCGCCTATTCCAAGCGGATGAACCTGAATCTTCGGCTTGGTTGCTGCAAAAGCAACCGGAACCTCAAGCATATGTGAAGCAAGTTCAAGCTCTGCTCCCGAAGGAAGATCATAGGTATAATCCTCTATAAAGCCTGTTGCTCCAACTCTGCCCTCAGCCATCCTCATAAGAACTGCAGAAAGTGCACTGATCTTATAATCACCCTCAGGACCGAATCCGATGCCCTTAGCCATAAGGTTCTGAGCCGCGATGCCCGGAAGCTGTTTCATATTGTGCAGATCCTGGAAGGTATCGGTGAAGGCACCAATCTTGTTTTTCTCAATAAACTTCTCAAGAGCAACCTCGTATCTTGCCTGCTCTCTGACTGAATCTATCCTGTCGGTGTCCATATCATATTTCGAAGTGTATTCATCCATCTTAGCATCGATCTCTGCTTCAGTTACAGCATCAATCAGTTTAACCAGATCTCCGATACCATAGTAATTGGTCTCCCAGCCATAACGGATCTGAGTTTCAACTCGGTCACCGTCAGTTACAGCAACCTCGCGCATATTATTACCAAAGGTGGCAACCTTAAGCTTCTTCGAATATGCGATAGCTCTTGCAGTGTCGCAGAAAGCGGAGATCTTCTGAATAACCTTCTCGTCCTTATAGTAACCCGCAGCGACCTCGTGAGGGATATTCATACGTGCAAGTATGAATCCATACTCTCTGTCGCCGTGAGCGGACTGATTAAGGTTCATAAAATCCATATCAATCTTGTCATATGGCAGTCTCTCGTTGAACTGGGTATGCAGATGAAGAAGCGGTTTACGGAGCTCCTGAAGTCCCTTGATCCACATCTTAGCCGGTGAAAATGTATGCATCCATGTGATGACGCCAACGCAGTCATCATCACAGCTCGCCTTACGCATATTTGCGATGCATATGTCACTGTTCTCAACCGTCGGAAGAAGTACAACCTCTGCTCTTCCGGCAAGCTTCTCTCCGATATACTCTGCCATCTGTCTACTGTCCTCAGCAACCTGCCTGAGGCACTCATCGCCATACAGATCCTGGCTGCCTACTACAAAATAAATCTTGTCCATTTTTATGTCTGTCTCCTATTCTGTTTATTCAAGTATTTTCTAACAGGAATTCTTAACAACAAATAATTACGATCATACATTGTCCAATCTCGTAGTATCTTACATTGTCATTAATCAACTCATGCCCAGATATTCTTTTCTGTATTAATTATACTTATTGTTTATGATATATTACTGCTTCTTGTCAGCAAGCTTTCTCACGAAGAGATAAGCACCCCAGTAAACAACTGCTCCGACCAGAACTACAGCACCAAGGAGCATATTATCGCCTGTAAATTCATAGAACTTCTCACCCTCGCGAACTGAATTAACGCAGTCTACAAACCACATAAGGTCTGCACCGAGGATTGCCATGAAAAGAACCGAAAGATGAAGCTTGCCCGGTTTCTTAAAGAGGAAGCCTGTGCCCTTCTTCTCCATGAAGTGAGCAACTATAAGCATTACTATCCATACCGAGGTTACAAGAAGAGCCATCGCAACACCGATCGTGCCCATCTCCTTCAACATCTCCTTTGTATCCTCTTTATTCTTCATCGCTGTAAGGAACGGGAACCACGGCACAACCTCGCCGTGCCATACATGCTCGATCAGAAGGAGAAATGCGCCTCCCCAGAGCATTTTCATGAGCCATCCGAGCTTTCTTGAGAAAGGAATACGTCCTGAGTTCTCAAGTTCTGCCACTCTCTCCGGATGCTTCTCGTTCTTCTTGTCCTCAACCTTCTTTGCAACCGTTACACCTACTGCCTCAGCTGCCGATACTAAAAAACACGCCATAATAAATACCTCCTGTGTGTTCATTTTTTATTACTCATATATCGGATGTCAGTATTTGAAACCGACGATCCTGATATATAATACGCTGATACTATTCTATCCAAATCATTTCCTGATCATGCCGTAAATGAGCTATATTCCATATCGGCATTATATCTCAGAAAAGAACCTGCACTCATCATCATTACATTTCATTCCGTCCTCTGACCTTATATCGCAGTGAAATACATGATAGAGCGGCTTTTCTGCCGAGCCGTAAACCTTCATTGTGAAAGGCACTTTCTTCTCTGCCAGTCTGCCAGCCAGACGTACTGACTGATCCTTCAGCATATCATCGGAAGCTGTCATAACAAAGCAGGTCGGGAAGTTCTCGTCAACCGCATAATATACGTTCATGAGTTCCATTTCTGCCGGAACCCCATGGTCCTCAAGAAGGATATCGAGAATCGCTGCGTCGCCGCCCTCTGTGATCCTGTTATCCTGCTCGAAATTATATTTACCGCAGTTAAGCGCCAGTGCTCGGAATTTAAGCTTCTCCGGAAGTTTAAGGTTATAACGTTCACCGTATTTCATCACAAACTTTACGGCATATTCAGGATTCACTGCCATCGCCGCATATATTGAAAGCAGATGAGCGCCCGCCGAATCACCGACTGCATATAATCTGTCCAGATCAAAACCAAACTTATCGCTGTTCTCGAAGATGTAATGCATTACAAGATTTGTATCCTCGATCATAGACGGAAACTTGAATTCCGACGCCAGCCTGTAGGTAAAATTCACAACCGCAAAGCCCTTCTGCGCCAGACTCATGCAGTAAAACTGATAGGTCTCCTTGGTACCGTAAACCCATGCACCACCGTGAACATTCAGGATCACCGGAAGCTTCTCTCTCTTCTCAATCTCCTGAATCTCCGAATCAAACGTATCTGTCTTCGCATCCTTCTTCACTCTGCTTTCAGCAAAAGCCTTCGGAAGATATATGTCGAGAACCTGCCAGACGCTATCTGCTCCGTAGCAGATATCATCATATCTTACAATATCATCAGGGGTTATGAGCCCTTCATCTCTCTTATCATCATTCGATTTAAAACTCCTCCTGATGATGTCACTAATATCACCCATTTTCTTTATCTCCTCTTACTTGTAGAACACGGTATAGTCTAAAAATACACCGTATTTCAACTTCTTTAGTCTAAAAAACCGGTTCGCAGGTAATCAGATATATACTCAACGAACCGGTTTAATTATTTCTCCAAATCAGTTTTTAATTAAAAATCCTCTGTTGTAATAACCTTCTTACCGGTATCACCGTTAGAAGATTCTCTGTCATCGCACTTCTTCATTACATTATCGATGTACTCAAGGAATCTGTCGATATTTCCGACTTCCATACTGCCGAGAGAAGCCTTAAATCTATCAAGAACAGTCTTGTCAGCCTTGTAGCCCTTCTCCTTAACATAACCTCTTGCGATGATAGACATGCCTCTTTCCTTGATCTTGTGAATATCGATGAGGTATACGAATTCATCAACGATCTCCTGATTCTGTTCGAAGAATCTTGCAAGGGAATCAATCTCACCTGTAAGAACAACTATATAATCGTTAACGTCTGCAGCAGAGTTCTTGATAACCTCAACAAGCTTCTGAGGTGAAACAAGACCTGAGTTCTCAATGATAAGGCATCCGCCCTTAAGATCCTTCAGCTTCTCAAGACCGATCTTGTTAAGCTGTTTAGCCTTGATCTTTGCAATCTTGTCTGACTTGATGAATCCGAGTTCAAAGTAGCTTCGAGCAAGATCTTCGCCGACTCTGACGGTACCGAATCCATTGTGTCCGAGAATAACAAGGTTCTTTGATGTTTCAGGATGAGCCTGAATAGAACTAATTGCAACTCTTATGTCATCGCCTGTCTTAGCAAGCTTTAAATACTTATCGAGACATGCCGGAAGCTTTGGGCCTTCATCAACAGCAATCTTCTCACCTGTAACAGGATCGATAGATGACTCTTCCTGCTCTTCTTCCTCAGCATCCTGCTCAGCTCTCTTCTTAGCCTGCTCGGCTCTTCTCTTAACCTCTTCCTGATACTGTCTGTCTTTCTCCTGATCAGCCTTGGTTCCGACTTCTCCGCTGGCAACCTTTCTTGCAGCTTCAGCCTTCTTGGCAGCAGCCTTCTTCTTAGCTTCCTTATCCTTGATAGCCTGAAGTCTTGCAGCTTCTTCAGCTTCCTTCTTAGCCTTTGCTTCAGCCTCTCTCTTAGCCTTTGCTTCCTTTGCTGCCTCTGCTTCAGCCATCAGTCTTGCAACCTCAGCCTGTTCCGCAGCACGTTTCTTGGCCTGTTCCTCGAAAAGCTTCTTCTGTTCTTCCTCAGCAGCAAGCTTTGCAGCTTCTTCCGCCTGTCTGGCTGCTTCTTCAGCAGCAAGCTTTGCGGCTTCATCCTCAGCTCGCTTCTTCTTAGACATCCTCCTCAGAATATTTTTCAGCTTCTGAAAAACATTTGTAAAAGGTTTTTTCTTTTCTTCTTCCATGCAACAGACCCTCCTGAATTATGTAATCTATATTGTGGCTGCAGGCCCCATTCCCCTGCTTAGCCGAAGTATTCCGGGAAGCTTTTTCCCACTTTATCGGTGATATTTTTGAGCGGAAATATCACCAATTAATATTTTAATCCAAAACGAGAAAAATTTCAAATATAATCTGATATTTTTTCGTCTTTTTCTGCCCTTGTCAGACTCTTATTTACACTTATTTAATAAATACGCAAAAACTGATACGCAACCGGTTGCTCAAAGCACCTGATCCAGAGCGGTTTTTATTCACTATACACTTATTGTATATGATGCTGCAAACCTCTCTCCCGGACCCAGTTTGTTACCATATTCACGCTCTTCAAGCTTCATATTGAAATCAGTCCTGTCCGTTCTGCCAAACCATGGCTCGATGCAGACAAACGGAGCATTTTTTCCTGCCGGCGACCATATTCCGAGAACCGGCGCATCGAAGCTCACCTTCAGATAATCCTTTCCTGTAGCGTCCGAAAGTGCAACCACGTTATACGGAAGATCTTCAAGGATCAGTGCGTCCTCAGCAAACAGTTCTACGGAAGGCTTCAGAAGTCCGTCCTGAGTAATCGCTATCTGCTTGGTTCTGTCAGAAAGCGTTCCATCTTCAAGAATGCCTGCAACTATATAGCTTTCGGTGTTTTTTCCGTCATGATTATCGCCATCGGCACCATCGGCACCATCCACGCCTGTGCTCTCATTATCCATAACGTCCGCTTTCGAGTCCATCTCAAAATGAATGTATGTCTCATCATTTCTCAGATTAAACGCCGGATGTCCTCCGATGGAAAAATACATGGTTTTGTCATTCGTATTTTTAACCTCCCACTTAACCATGAGAGAATCCGCCAGTTCATACGATATAATAAGCTCAAAATCAAAAGGATAAACCTCTTTCGTTTTATCACTTGAGATAAGTCTGAAGCTGATCGAAGCATCCTTTTGTTCTATAACCTCGAATTCACTGTCTCTTGCAAAGCCATGCTGCGAGAGGTGGTATTCTTTGCCATCATAAATACTTGTCTTATCCTTATAATTTCCGACTACCGGAAAAAGCACAGGCGAAACCCTTCCCCAGAAGGCCGGATCTCCGCACCACATATATTCTTCTCCGGTTTCCTTATCTACCAGACTCCTGAGCTCAGCACCATGCGACTCAAAGCCTGCTTTCAACCTGTCATTTTCAATATAATACATCTCTTTAACCCCTCCTTTTTCATTCGCTATATGATTATCAATTATCCAAACATACGAGATACGTTCCCCCGATGTCGTTTTTATCACTCAATGATTATCAATTCATACATTATACATCACAAAGTTTGTCATGCTGAATCAAATCATATTTCATACTGAGTCATATCATAATTCATACTGGTCAATATGAATTCACACAAAATCAGTATAACATATAAGTATCCGCGTGACCAGCACGCGGATACCACTTATTATGTGTTAACGGAATCTCACGATAGAGGGGAAATGAGAAAACCTACACATCCATAATAATATTGTATGATTGGCCAAGAGCTCTGCCCTGCCGTTCATTTTGGAGCATTACTTATCTCTCTTTCTTTCTCTTAAGTCCAAGAATATAAGTAAGTCCTGCTGCCGAAATAAGAAGTGTGAGCATCATTGCTGCAACCGGTGTTTCATCAGCTGTCTTAGGCTCATTGGTTGTATTTCCTGATGTCGTATTTTCTTCTACGCTTGCATCCTGAGCTGCCTTAGCATCATCCTTCGTTGTAGCCTCTGTTGAAACCGTCTCCTCAGATGAAGTTGTAGCTTCTGTTGTAAC
This sequence comes from uncultured Lachnospiraceae bacterium, assembly GCA_946544235.1. Taxonomy (GTDB): domain Bacteria; phylum Bacillota; class Clostridia; order Lachnospirales; family Lachnospiraceae; genus Eubacterium_Q. The sequence continues at coordinate 41,185 of CAMNMC010000115.1, forward strand.
CTCTTCCGTTGTAATCTCTTCAGTCGTTGTATCCTCCGAGGTTGTTTCTTCTGTTGATGTTGCTTCGGTTGTTGCTTCAGTTGTATCTTCGGTTGTTGCCTCTGTCGGCTCGTCATCAATAGGCTCTATATCTTCCTCAGCCTCGATAGTGAAGGTTGTATCAACATATCCGTCATCAAATTCAGCACGAAGGATATATTCACCCGGTGTAAGAGTCTTAAGGAATGATTCATAGAGAGTCAGTCTCAGACTTCCTGATTCAGCCTTGTACTGTTCTTTTGTGAGTGTTTTAAATACAGTAGTCTTACCCGGAACCTTCTTTCCAAGCTTAGC
>CAMNMC010000116.1 GCA_946544235.1 uncultured Lachnospiraceae bacterium
TTTTTTTCATTATAAAGATATTTCTAAACTCTATTTAAATATCTCAGTTTTCTTCTCTTCATCAAAATTGATTCTTTCTTTTTCTATAACGAGTGGTCGTTTTTCCATTCGCTTCAGGACTTCTCCGAGATACTCTCCGATAACACCCAGAAATGTAAGAACAATTCCTCCTATAAAAAACATACTTATAAGCATAGGTGCCATACCGGCATTAAAATCATCCCACATTACCAGCTTCATCACCAGGTAAACCACAGCAAACATAAAGCTGACAAATGAAAACAGAAATCCTAAATAAGTTGTAAGTCTCAGTGGTGCTCTGGAAGTATTTACAAGTGAACTTATAGCATAATCCAGATATTTGAAAAATCCATAGCTCGATTTACCATGCTTTCTCACCGGCTGCTCATACGGTATAAACGCCGTGGTAAAGCCAAGCTCTGCTACGAGATGCCTTATGCTTGGTTCAGGCTCTTCAAGTGACTTGATGGTTTCTATAACCTCCCTGCTGTAAAGTCCGAAACCTGTTACCTGCTCAAAAACAGGAACGTCCGCAAAGCCCTTGATGATCTTATAATACATCTTTCTTGCAAGATACATTCTCTTCTTCTCTTTGCTTCCCGTTTTCTGCGCAAGGACAACCTGATATCCTTCCTTCCATTTTTCCATAAATTCAGGAATCATTTCCGGCGGATCCTGAAGATCCGAAACAAGTCCGATGCATACATCTCCGGTCATCTGATATTTGGCATGAAGATCCGATCTGAGTGGTCCGTAATTTCTCAGATTACAGATGATCTTGATACGACTGTCTTCCTTCGCATATTCCTTAAGCTTCTTCACCGTACCATCCTTAGAACAGTTATCTGCGAAAATATGCTCATAATCATACTCCGGAAGCTTTGCCATAACTTCTCTTACTCTGGAAATAAGCTCATCAAGATTCTCCTCTTCATTGTAGCACGGAGTAACTATAGATATTTTTATTCTTTTCTCATCTGTATTACTAGTCATTTCACTATTCATAGTGTCTTTCCTGTATCCTTTTCAATATCATCAGTCTTAAACCTGTCAAATATCCCGATCAGCAGAAATTATCCCTTCAATTATCCCCTTATAACACGCCTGTCCTTCAACCAGATCTTCCGGCTCATGTTCAAACCATTTCAGATATCCATCATCCGTTTCCGAAAGTCCGTGATTATCTATCTCATAATCATCCGGCAGCGTGCATTTATAAAGAAATGAAATAAAATGTCCCCTTCTCTGGTACCACATTCTTATCTCGCTTATCTTTACGGGTTCAGGATCATACTGAACCGTGCATCCAAGCTCAGCCATGGCAGTTTTCTGAAGTCTCTCTTCAAAGGTTTCTTTAAATCGTACTATTCCTCCCGGAATATGCCATCCCAGATTTCTTCCGTCATCCCGCCAGGCCAGAAGCGCTTTTCCATTTTTTATAACAAGAAGGTCGACGTTTACCATCGGTGTAAGTGATGAAACGAAGGAGAAAACCTCAGAAGGAAGTCCTGTTTCCGCTCTCTGTATTGCATCATCAGCCTGCTCATATAAGAGGCTGTAATCTATAACAGCTCTTTCGCCGGGACACTTTTCATTCCTGTTATCAATATTTATATTTTCATTATTAAGGTCCATACTGCCCGCTTTTCCGAATCATATCAGTCTGATCATATGATATCCGTGTTACATATTTTTCTTACGCATTCCGTCGCTTCCGAGAATAACCCATTCCACATCAGGATATGTCTCGTCCATGATCCTTCCGATCTCATCCGAATAGCTTCCTGCCATAATGATAACCGCATTAATACCCAGTTCGGTCATCTTACCCGGCGCAACAACCCTGAGATGTGTCCCCGGAGTATACAGATTCTGCTTAAAGTCAGCTGAATCAAGGACTACCTCCAGATGCTTATCAAGCTCAAGAAGCGCGATCGTTGCCAGAGCCTGATGTCCCGCGCCCCATGCAGCAATCTTATATCCCTTACTCTCACATTCATCAATATATGTATGTATCAGATTATATATCTTCTCTCTCTGCCTTGTCATAGGAGTAAGGTCAAGAAGCTTTCTCTTTCTGACAACAGCCGAGATGATATAATCATGCCAGATACTTCTGATATCCAGAACCTCAAACCCGCTCAGCTCCAAAGCCGTTTTGAGCGTTGCCTCAGTAAAGTAAGACAGATGATCCTGAATGAATTCCGAATACAGATTCTGTCTGAGCATCATATCAAAATTCGGAACCTCGACAAGTCCAATTCCATCCTCGGAAAGATTTCTTCTGATACCCTTCAGAAAGGAAACAGGTTCCGGGATGTGCTCAAGATAATTCATTATATAAAATGCATCATAAGGTGCTCCCGGGATGTCATATTGCTCATCCTCGACAAATCCCCTTATCATTCTGAGTCCTGCCTTTTCTGCTTTCTTTACAGACTCCTCTGAATGTTCGAGACCATAGGTATCAGCATTAACCTCACTCATAATAGCGAGATAGTCACCAAACGCTGCCCCTATCTCAATTATCTTCTTCCCTGATAATCCGTGAGCTTCAACAAACTCACGAAACTGCCTCGTTCTGAATTCCTTCATTTCACCGGAAACCGCTGTTGCCCTGATAACATCCTTGTAATAGGATACCGGTGCGCCACTGGCCTGAACATGGCCGCAGCCATCACACTGATATAAGATGATATCTATGCCTTTCTCTGTTTCCAGTTCAGATTCATCTGGAAAAAACTGTGCACTCTTTGGCATATTATTAAGTTCAAATACCGGTGCACCTGTCAGTACTGCACCGCATAATCTGCATTTAATACTCATATTATCCGTCACCATTTCCTGGCATAATGTCCATTAAATATCCAGGGATTCCATGATCTCACGAATCCCGTCTTTAAAAGAATAGTCCTCTTTAAATCCTGTGAGCATAACAAGCTTTGTCGTATCTGCCTGCAGAGACATTAACTTTCCGCCGGGATACGGTCTTCCGCCTAATACGGGCTCGGTTCCCGGTTTCACGGTATCATACAGCTCCCTAATATAATCTCCCAGAGGCTTATTAACTTTACTTGCAACATTGTAGAACTCTCCGTCCTCGCCCATCTCAGCAAGAAGAACTATTGCTTTTGATGCATCAAAGGAATACAGATAATTCCATATCTGTTCGCCCTTTGTATATGAATTCTCAATACCATCCATAATATTACGGATACTTGTATCGATCATGCTCTCCGTGGCATCTCTCGGTCCGTAAACGCTGAACAGAATAGGCCATATATGTCTGATACCATATTCATGGCACAGAAGCCTTGTCATACCTTCGGCGCAGAGCTTTGCCATACCGTACCCATTTACCGGGAGCTTCGGATTATTTTCCGAACAGGCTCCTTCCACCGGTCCGTATTCAGCCTGAGAACCGGTCATTACAAATGTTCCGCATCCCAGTCTGTGACACAATTCAACCGCATCAAGCGCATAGGTAGTATTCATATTCTGCATCCTGAAATTATTTCTGTTGGCAACCTTTTCCTTACCCTTTGAGCCCTCCCATGCAAGATGGAAAAATGCATCATACTCACGATCACTCAGCTGATCGTCAATACTGTCATACTCTTCAAGGCCGCACCAGACTATCCGAAGTTTTTCATGCTCCGGCAGATATTTTGCCCTTATCGAGTTCTTTCTGACAAGCGCCGTCACCTCAACACCCTTATCAAGAAGGTATCGGATCAATGCGTTTCCTGTCACACCGGTGCCACCGGTAACAATTGCCGACTTTATTTCAATCACAACATTACTCCTGATTTCTCCAAACGCTTCAATTCCGGTTATTACAGATTCAGCCAGTATGGCTTAAGAGTTCTGTCTTCTTCAGAGAATACTTCATCACATGGCACAGGAACATCCTTCCTGTCGTAAATATGTGGTTCAATATGCTTCTTGATGAAATTCATATCCTCTGCGATCAGGCAGGTATCAACATGCTCACCAAAATATTTGATATCAAGTCCTCTCTGAATGATATCCTTAAGCGGTGTGTCAAGGATATTTCCGATAGAAGTATGAATATACGGACATGGCTGAACATCACCGAATCTTGTTACGGTAATGAAGCCCTTAACACCGATACATCCCATATCAAGCTCATAGGCCGGAGTGAGATGCGTACATACTCTGTATTTCTGCTCCAGCTCATGCATATAGGCAAAATCTTCCTTCTTAACAAGGTTATCATAATGTCTTGCCCACGCGCCAACCGGCTTAGCATATGAAACAAATACCATAAGTCCCATTCCATTGAAATACTCAAGGAAATTCTTGAATTCATCAGAATAAAGTCTTGGTCTGTCAACAACAGTCTGAATATAGAGAGGAAGCCCTATTCTCTGGCACTCCTTGATGCCTTCGATTGCATGATCATATGCTCCCTTAAGTCCTCTGAAAGCATCATGAGCTTCTGCATCAAGGCTGTCGATACTGAGTTGCATTCTGTCGATGCCTATCTCCTTCAGATGCTCTGCCTTCTTCGCAAGAAGAAATCCGTTTGTATCACAGTTGATGTAGAATCTGTCCGGGCCGATTGCCTTAACAACATCATCAAGATCCGGAAATACAGTCGGCTCACCGCCACTGATAACAAATCTTGCAAGGCCCATCTCATCAGCCTGATCTGCAAGTCTTCCAACATCTGCAGGAGTGATCTTTCTGTCTTTTCTTCCCTGGAATTCCTTTATTGAGCAATGCTCACATTTCATATTGCAGATATAATCATACTGCAGCTGAATTATGGCTATACTCTCTCCACGCTCATATTTTTCTTTAAACTTAACAACCTTTTCATATACTCTTGGTTTCTTTTCTTTTAAATAATTTCTTCCTGCCTGTTCATTTGTATTAAGTGCCATTATATCCTCCGTAAAATCCTGTTATTTTTTTAGTTCACCTGATAATCTCAAATAAACTGTCTATATTCTCTTAGCAAAAATCTCGTTTTCTGTAATCAATTAAGCTGATATTTTTCTACCATATCCGCCGTAATATAAACCTTGGTCTTTCTCGGATTTACAAACTCACTCTGCTTCTCATAGAATGAATCATCCTTGTAATGAGTAGTTGAAACCTCTTCGAAAACACAGCCCTCTTCAGAACTGAAGCTGTGATTTGCATTTCTGTGCACCGTCATGCTCTCGCCCTTCTTCATATGCTTCTTAACACCATCACATTCAACATCAAGAGAGCCGTAAAGGATTGTAAAGGTTTCCTCTTTCTGCTTATGCAGATGTACAGGATGTGACTGTCCCGGAAGAACCACAAGAAGCTTCTTGCAGTATTCTCTGTTAATACAGTCAATAAGTGTAACTCCCGTTTCTTCAAAGTTATCTATTCCATAGTGATGCGATATCTCGCACTTGCTGTCCACAGGAATGGTAACGTTGCTCTTTTTCAGAACATGCATAACCTTCCTCACCATTTCGGAAACTCTGTCATAGCAGTCAGTTATCGAAATATTACCAAGGTAGATTGGCTGATCCTTTTTGATCTCCTTATCCGTGACATTCATCCTTGAATACTTTGAAAGATTCTTGGTAAGAAGCTGACCCTTTTCGCACGGGAATGCATAATAGGTATTGTCAGGATTAAGCTCCTCACCCGGAGCCAGGTCACGCTTCGCAAATACGCCTCTTTGGAGATTTGCAAGATCGCTCTGTTCCTTCTCAAGAGATTTATATCTTTCACCGAGAACACCGCACATAACAAAAGCATCATAGGCTGTCTTAACCCATTCCTTAACCTGTTCAGGATTTGCAGAATAACCGTTCAGGGTTATCGTATCCGTAGGAACACCGACATGCTTTTCAAATATTCTTGCGTTCTTGGCAACCGCCATCTTAACAGGCTCCATGTTCCATGGATCCTCATGCGTAGAAAAACCGATGATATGTGTCGGAAACTTCTGCTTCAGAAAATCTATCTGATTCAGCTGAAGGTGATCGTTCGGTGTAGGATATTCAGCTACACAATGCATGATTGCAAGATTGATATTTCTGTGTTCAAAGAAGGAAATAACCTTATCAATATCCTCTGTCACAGCTCCAGCTGTTGATGCGATTACCGGCATCTCTGTTTTTGCTATCGCCTCAAGCAGCGGCCAGTCATTAAACGAGCAGCTTGCGATCTTGATCACATCATATCCCTGCTCAGCTATCCTTCCGACCGAAACCTCATCGAAACCGGTGCAGATAGTAAACATATTTTCATCTTCAACAGCTTTTTTCAGTTCAAGGAACTGCTCCTGAGTAAGACGTGTGTCCTTAAATCTCTTAACATTCTTCACATCGTCTCTGTCTCGATAATCAGGTCTGATAAAGGTATCAAGATCTCTGTACTGGAATTTGAAGGCAAAATCAAAGCTCTCTCTGTAATCCTTTACGGCTTCTGCCATCTCCCTGATTATTCTCTTTCCATGCTCTACACTCCCTTGATGGTTATTTGCCATCTCAAATATAAATAACGGTTTATCATATAATGCCATTTTTAACCCCTCCGTTTACGTATTTTATTTATATCAGCATAAAGATCATCTTTATCCATCTGATAACCAATGATTTCCTTCTGTATTTAACGATTTATGCTTTTCCCTGTGACTGTCTCATACCGGTGATCGTCTATCTCTGTAACGATTTTCTGCCCGGTCACTGCTTCATAAAAGTCATGATCTCTTCAAGCTCATCTGAGGAAAGGAACGGATACGGATTCTCAAGTACCGCCGATTCCCTCTTTCCGGTTTCAGGATTAACACTGGAGATACATTTCGGAATCTCATCAAAATACAGTGATCCTCTGATCTCGCAAATAACCGGTCCCTCTGTCTGCATAACCTTTTTAACGGTATCTGCTATCTCAGATTCATTCTCGATCTTAAAGAATGGTATCTGATATGCATCAGCTATACGTCCGGTGTCCGGCATGAAGAGCCCGCTCTTTTCATTACTTCCGACATAAAAGCTGTCGAAATTCCTGTCCTGCATAGTCGTAATAGCCGCATATCCACGGTTGTCGAAGATAAACATCTTGGCATCCACTCCGTAGGCCTTGATGGTCTCAAGCTCCTGTATATTCAGCTGAAGGCTTCCGTCACCCTCGATAACAACAACTCTTTTTCCGCTCTGGAAATACGCTCCCACTGCAGAAGGTATGGCAAATCCCATTGAACCCATTCCCATTGATGAAATGGTCTTCTGTCCCTTCTTATGTTTGAAAGCAATATGTCCTGCCGTATTACATCTGCTGGTAGATGATATTACGATAACATCATCCTCTTTGCAGTTCTCGGAAATACTCATTGTCACCTGATACAGATCCACAAATTCCGTTTTATCCTGTTTCTCCTTAAGTATAGGGAATCTCTCCTTGATCGCGTTGCAGGAAGCGATCCATTTCGACAGATCACTGTTCCAGCCGGTGATAGCCGGTTCAGCCAGAAGCTTCTCAAGGAATACTCCCACATCGCATGTAACACCGATCTTACCCGGCATATTAAGTTTATTTATCTCATTCTCGTCTGTATCAACGATCATCCTCTTTGCATTAAATGCAAAGTGTTCCTCGTTGAAAGCCGTTATCATATTATCCAGACGGCTTCCCAGAACAAGAAGCGCATCACAGTTCTGCACAATGATATTTGAATATCTTGGTGCCTGAAGTCCCGGACTTCCGTAAAAGCCCTCCTCATCAAAGCCCATAAGATCCTGCACTCTCCAGGTCGTTACAACCGGGATTTTTGTCAGCCTGACAAGCTCTTTGACCTTATCATACGCGCCCGCTGCAACCGCACCCTGTCCGACAAGTAAAAGCGGTCTCTTTGCACCGGCAAGTACCTTTGCTATTTCTTTCACGATCTCATCAGAAGGTACTACGTCATCCTCTTCAGGAGTATATCCTTCAAGTTCCTCCGGACTAATTTCAGCCGCCTGAATATCCAGCGGGATATCCAGCCAGACCGGACCCTTTCTGCCATGAGTAGCTATATAATAAGCCTTCTCAAGTTCATATCTTATCCTGCCGGCATCGGTAACAAGAACTGCATATTTAGTAACCGGTTTTGCCATGGAAATAATATCGTTTTCCTGTGCGCCAAACTGCCTTACATTTCTTAAGGATGCAAAATCCGCTGTCTTCACCTGACCTGTAATATAGATCTCCGGTGTAGAATCAACATAAGCAGCCGCACAGCCCGTGAGTGTATTTGTACCTCCCGGTCCGGTCGTTGCAAGGCATACAGCAGGCTGTTCATCATACATTGTCGCGGCCTGTGCTGCGATCGCCGCAGCCTGTTCATGATGGCAGCAGATATATTTTATACCGCTTCTTCCGAGAGAATCCACAAGATGCATGATTCCTCCCCCTGAAAGCATAAATACATTTCTGACGCCCTTATTCTTTAAAAATTCAAATACATAATCCGATAATTTCATATTTATTCATCCCACTTCTTCCACGGAGCATTTCCCTCCGCCCATATTTTTTCCAGCACATCCTTCTCTCTCTTTGTGTCCATGCACTGCCAGAAACCGCTGTGCTTATAGGACATCAGCTGACCCTCGTCAGCGAGACGAGAAAGTGTGTCGCGCTCGAGGACAGTTTCGTCACCGTCGATGTAATCAAAAACCGAAGGTTCGAAAACCATATAGCCCGCATTGATCGGGCTGCCGTCGATGGCACTCTTCTCTCTGAAGGAACGGACTGCATTGTCGCCGCCGATCTCAAGAACCCCCTTCTGCTGCTCGATGATAACGGAGGTCAGGGTTGCGATCTTGCCATGATCCTCATGAAACTTCAGAAGCTCGTTCATATCAACATCGCAGACACCATCACCGTAGGTCATCATAAATCTCTCATCACCGACATATTTCTGTATACGCTTGATACGCCCGCCGGTCATGGTGTAGAGACCTGTATTTACAACCGTTACCTTCCACGGCTCGGTATGCTTGTCGTGGATTATCATTTTGTTGCCTTCCGTAAAATCGAAGGTTATATCCGAGGTATGCAGGAAATAATCCGCAAACCATTCCTTCACCACGTGCTGCTTATAGCCCGCGCACACGATGAAATCATTAAACCCATAATATGAATACTCCTTCATTATATGCCAGAGTATCGGCATTCCACCTATCTTGATCATCGGCTTCGGGACATATTCCGATTCCTCGGATATTCTGGTTCCGAAACCTCCTGCAAGTAATACTACCTTCATTGTAACCGCCCTTCTGTATATATATTGAGAAGCAAATATCGCATCTCATAATTCTCCGGGGCTAACGCCCCTCCGGTATCCAGTCAACCACGCGTCTGCACTCATCAAACATGTTATGCGTCTGCAATCATCAAACCGGTCTGCTTCGCAGCCCGTCGTAACTACATTGCTTATTGTTTGATGATGAATTGCTTCGCAATCTATAGTAATAATCATCTGCATACAACTCCCTGCAGGCAGTTCGTTGTCAGCATCTGATTATTCCTGCAGCCGCTCCGTTAGATCATGTAATACCACGCTTCGCCCATATCCATCTCGCTGGTCTCGACAGCACCGGTGCCCTTTATCGAAAGCTCCTGGTTCTTGATGCTGACTCTCGCTCCTGCCTTGATGGATGAGGTGATAAATGCATTACCGCCTATAACAGCACCCTCTCCGATGACCGTTTCACCGCCAAGGATTGATGCTCCCGAATAGATAGTAACGTGATCCTCGATTGTCGGATGTCTCCTCGCACCGCGGAGTCCCTGTCCTGCGCTGGTCGACAGCGCTCCTATCGTAACGCCCTGATATATCTTAACGTGCTCACCGATGATGGAGGTCTCACCGACAACCACACCGGTTCCGTGATCGATCATAAGGTATTTTCCGAGTGTCGCACCCGGATGAATATCAATACCGGTTCTGCTGTGAGCATACTCGGTCATGATCCTCGGAATAAGCGGAACATCCAGTAAATACAGCTCATGGGCAATACGATTTATCGTTGTCGCCCGAAGACCCGGATAAGAAAGAACGATCTCCTCCTTGTCGTACGCTGCAGGATCACCGTCAAAGGTTGCCTGAATATCCGTATCTACGTATTCCCTTATCTTCGGGATCTGCTTGAAAAACTCCAGCGTCAGTCTCTCAGCCTTATCGCTCAGCTCCTCATATTTATAAATAGCTCCGGCACTTGTGATACCCGAAGCATCCGCTTCTGCCATTGCCGCGTCTCTGTCCGCAACATAATCAAGCCTGTGCATCAGAGCTATCCTTATCTGCTTCCTCAGATTGTAGATAACGTCCTCTATCAGCACCGACATTCTGTAATTATCGTTGTAGCTCTTATATACTTTACTTCTGAAATATCCGGGATAAATAATATGGATTATCTTGTTCAGGATATCTACGACCGCATCCTTATCCGGCTGGCCGTTCACGTTCTGTATATCGATATCCCTGTTCTTTTCGTAATCCTTAAGAATATCATCGACTATATTTTTGACTTCTGCTTTAAGTTTCTGCTCTTCCACGACTACGCCCCCGAAAACCTGATATATTAATAGTTTACTGTATCATTATAACGGTCTGTTCTGACCGGATCACTAAGCTCCGTAAATCTCGAAACATCCGTTTTTTTATAAATATATAAAATAACATCGGCCCGGATGCATCAACTGCCCGGGCCATGAATAGATACAATACCCCTACGTTAAAATATACCATTTTACAGCGGATTTTTCAATGTATTCTTACCCTTTATTATCTGTCTGCTGTACAGATAAGTTATGAGGAAATACCCGCCATATATAAAGATAATGATACCTGACGTAGCAACTATTGCCGAAAGTATATGTGTATCGCTAAATACGATCAATGTTTTATTTATAAACCTGATTCCGAAGATGGAATGGAACAGTGCAAGGAGAAGCGGAAGTACAAAGAACATCCCCTGCTGACGGAATAATGAACCTCTGATATCCTTCTCGTCCACACCGATCTTTCTGAGCATCTCATACCTCTCGATGCTGTCCGCACTGTCCGAAAGTGCCTTAAGTGCAAGCATTACAGCACTGGTGATGAGGAAGATTATTCCGAGATAAAGGAAGAGGAAGGTTGAAATAGCAGTAAAACCGATGGAATTCTCAACAATCTCCGTCTTCGTAGCCGAGAAGTGTCCGTTTTCAATATTCATATAATCAGCGTCATTATGATCCGGCCTATATCCGTTTACGATATCCGTAATCTTCTCGTCCATCTCAGCCTTGGTCATGCCGGAAAGGTTATAATTTCCGTAAAGCGCCTTCCTGCAAAGCATAGCCTTGTCTCCGGCTGCTTCGATTACCGAATCCGGAACAACGATAAAGCCGCCGTCCTCTGAAGAGCTGCTCATATTCATGCCGCCCTTAACGCACTTATTATATTTTGGCTTAAGAGTCTTTCCATAAACCTCGATACTCTGGCCACTTCTGAGACCTATATTTCTGTAACCGATTATCTGCCTGTAATTGGCAACTACGGCATATTCATCCTCTGAGAGTTCAACAGTCGGGTAGTTTCTTAGCTTGGCCATCCGATTATACTCGGAAACCTTAACTATTCTTTCATGATCAATTTCATAATCCGCCGATAACTCCGCATTCGGATTATCCTTCATCAGCTTGTCATAGCCCGGTCCCATAACTTCCTTTGGTGTAAGTCCCGGTGCATAATATACGGATACTATAGCGTATTCACTGAGACAGTCCATGTATTCCGGACCATATTTTTCAAAGAACTCTCTGTTATTAGCTTTCTTTACGTATTCCGTAACAAAGCTCATGCTCTCATCAGAAGATTCTCCGGCATTCTGCCATATCTCATATGGTGTTTTTCCGGCAAAGCTGTCGGTGTCCAGTTCCCTTACATCAACATTACCATTTTCATCGACTACATAGATTCTGCCTGTTGATCCATCCATCGCATCGATCAGGCCTTCGTCAACATATATAGCCTGAGACCAGTCCACATTTGCATTTTCCCTGAGTGTACTGTTGATTGAATTTCTGAGTGAAAATGCAGCCGAAAGTCCACAGATCGTGAAAAATAGCAGGAGACAGATAATAGTCATCGACACAACCATGGTATTTACGGAGCTGCTGAGCTGCCTCATCGTAAAACAGTTGAGCCTTCTGAAATACCTCTTCTTGAAGGACATAAGTAATCTTAGCAGGAGGCCTGAAACGGACCAGAAAATGAAGAAGGTTGAGACTGCACCGAGAACTATGGCTCCGCTGAACTTAAATAATGCATCTCTTCCCGAGAGGCCAAGATCAAGATTTAATACGATATGATATGCAAATCCAAGAACTGTGGCAGCTGCTACAAAGATTATCACGCAGAGCGCAGGATTCTTGAGTCTGACCTTTTCGCTCTTCTTAGCCGACTGCATAAGATTGATGAGATTTGTCTTACCAACCATAAATGTATCAAATATGATCACTATGATATAGATCACCGCAAAATTGATTATGGTCTTAACAATTGCACCCGATGAAACCATGAAACGGAAGCTCGTCATGTCTGCTTCAAAAAGATTTGCAACAAGGGCACTCATAAGCTGTGACAGGCCTGTTCCAATAAGGAGTCCGAAAACAAGTGAGATAAGTCCGATTATCACTGTTTCGAAAAACATTATTCCGGCAATGCTGCCCTTGCTCATTCCGAGAAGAAGGTAGGTCGCAAACTCTTTATTTCGTCTCTTCATCAGGAATCTGCTGGCGAAAACCACGAGTAGTCCCAGCACAACTGCCACAAAAACGCTGAGACCTGAAAGAACTGTTCCGAGAATCCTCGCCATTTCCCTTGTATCCTTGGAAATAACCATATACGAGGTCTGATCCTCTATCGCGTTGAATACATAGAAAACTGATACACCTATAACAAGTGTAAAGAAATATATCGCATAGTCACGAATACTTTTTTTGATATTTTTTATTGCCATCCTACAGAGCATCGCTGATGTCACCTCCTAACAGGGTAACAACGTCAATGATCTTGTCGAAGAACTGCTTTCTGCTGTCATTTCCGCGGATTATCTCGTTAAAAAGCTTACCATCCTTGATGAAGAGTACTCTCTTGGAATAGCTTGCCGTAAACGAATCATGTGTAACCATCATTATGGTCGCATTCATTGTCTCATTAAGGTTCCTGATCCTTTCGAGCAGCAGCTTCGATGACTTCGAATCAAGAGCTCCTGTCGGTTCATCAGCAAGTATAAGGCTCGGCTCCGTTACGATAGCCCTGGCTGAAGCGATCCTCTGCTTCTGGCCGCCCGACATCTGATAAGGGTATTTTGCAAGAACATCGCTGACACCCAGCTCCTCCGCAACTTCCTTAACCTTTTTATCTATTTCGACAACCGGCACTCCCTTGATAGAAAGCGCGATAGCTATATTTTCATAACCTGTCAGAGTATCCAGAAGGTTAAAATCCTGGAAGATAAAACCCAGCTTATCCCTTCTGAAACGGTTCAGTTCCTTGCCCTTCAGGAGAGTAACATTTGTATCCTCAAGATAAATCTCTCCGGCCGTAACTCTGTCTATTGTGGAAATACAGTTAAGAAGAGTCGTCTTACCACTTCCCGAAGCACCCATTATTGCAACAAACTCGCCTCTGTCAACATTAAATGATATGCCGTCAAGTGCCTTGGTCAGGCTCGACTTGCTTCCGTAGTATTTTTCAACATTTTTTATACTTAATACATGTTCCATTTCTGGACCTCCCTCGTCTGGTGCAGCCTGAGCTTTATGATCAACAGCATAATGATCAACCATTTCTGCAGCTCAGTTTCACTGCGTTTTTATTTGCTATATGCATAATCTACACCAGATCTGTCCTCCGGTCGTTTTTTCAATATTACTTAACATTACAATTTTGTAATGTTGATGTTTTTATTACAACTAATCACCTGTTTTCCTGAACAGTCCTTAACTATTCTGTGTTTCTGTATCATATTTTATAAACATCATTCTTCCCGAAAATTATCATCATATCAGTAAACTCACCATATTCAGATTCTGCGGCAGCCCTGTGTCCCAGCTTGCTGCAGAGTTTTTTCACTATGTAAAGTCCCATACCGGTGGAGCCGAAGTGCCCCTCCGACTGACTGCCGTCAAGCCTTCCGTTGGTTCCTGTGAAGGTCTTGTCCCAGATACGTCCAAGCTCCTCGGAAGGTATGCCTGTACCGTTATCCCTGAAATGAATAACCGTATCTCCGCCCTTCTCTTCCGAATAAATCTCAATCAGCGGCTCTTTCTCGGCCGAAGTATATCTCAGACTGTTACTCAGGAACTGACTGAGTATAAATTCCAGCCATTTGCTGTCAGTCACAACAGTTCTGTCCAAATCGTGCACCTTCAGGGCGACTCCCTTTTCCTGAATAAAACTTCTGTTGGTCTGAAGAACCGAGGCCACCGTCCTTCCGAGCTTCGTCTCTCGGATCACGTAATCCTTCTCAGTATTTTCACTTCTTGCATAGTAAAGCACCTGCTCGATATGATCGTTGATGCGGCGCAGCTGCTCCTCAGCCTCTGCGAGCTCGCGGATACGTTTTGCAACATTTTCATGCTCAACATTCCCGACTGTCGCATCATCTTGGATTCCTGTCAATTCATCCTCTACCGTTCCGATATTTGGTCCTGCCATCTCATCACATTCTGCTGTTTCGGCTTCAGTAATATCCATCTCCTCCGAAAGCTCCTCACGAAGATTATTCACTCTGAGAAGCAATGCTGCGATTGGAAGCTTCACCTCATGAACCCACATTTCTATATATTCCTTGAAATCTCCTGCATATCTCCTCGCCTCAGCAACGTGCTCATACATGGCTTTTCCCATCTCACGGATCATTTCATTTATGAATGCGCCCTCATAATAATCCGCTTCTTCAAGTGTTTCAGCGATCAGATATTTCTGATCAAGCTGCCTCAGGTTCTCCTCTATCTTGTTAAAAAATCTGCTTCTTCTCCAGAAATCCCACAGAAAAGAAATTAAAAAGGCCATCACAAAAACTGTCGTAACCGCAATACGCAGTCCGACATTAATCTTAAACGCACTCATGAAAATATTACTTGCCACGAGCGCCGTAATCTCTATAACTATTGCTACAATATGATCCTTAATATAATCCAGAAATCTCACTTCACAGTCTCCCCGGCATAACAGTCATCAACCACCGTTTTATCCAATACCCCGGCTTCTTCTTATCAGTCTCTTCGGTTATTCCTGCTCGTACTGTTATGATTGCTCCTTCAAAATATACCCCTGTTTCTTCCTTGTCTCGATAGCGTCCGGCATGCCAAGCTCTGCCAGCTTTGTCCTGAGACGGCTGATATTTACGGTAAGTGCATTATCATTTATATATTCCTCACTGTCCCAGAGCCTTGTCATTATTTCATCTCTTGATACGATACGCCCCTTCTTCTCAAGAAGTGCTTCAAATATGATCATCTCATTCTTGGTCAGAACGATTTCCGTCGTACCATCAGACAGACTTCCACGCGTCGCGTCAACCACGAAGCCTCCGTAGGACTCCGACACGGCCGCTTCTCTTCCCCTGTTGTATCTCTTAAGAACCGCAGAAATTCTGAGCAGCAAAATAGCAGGATTGTAAGGCTTCGTGATGTAATCATCTGCACCATAGCTCATTGAAAGAACCTCATCAACCTCGGAATTCTTACTTGTCACCATGATCACAGGAACATCAGTCTCTCTCCTGAGTTCCGACAGAAGAACCTCGCCGTTCATATAAGGTATATTTATATCCATAAGTATAAGGTCTGCATCGGCAGCAAGGATCTCTGCCTTGGCATTTTTAAAATCTGTCAGTGCCTCCGCTTCATAACCGGAATTAGTCAGAAAAGTCAGAAGCTCTTCCCTTATCGCCTTTTCATCTTCAACTATAAATATCTTATTCATTTTCCTACACCAATAAAATACGTAACACGCAGGACAAAGCATCCTGCGTGTTTCACTTCATGCCGCCAAGTGTATTATATCATCTGCAGCTCATATATTTGATTAATCTTCTCTTAAATCAGTTCTCTTCAGGGAGAGTCTCCTGTGACTCCTCAACATCCTCAAACATCGACAGCATCGGTTTGATATCCTTATGCCTGAATTTTCTGTCCACATAGTTCTTCGTGCATGACATAACCTGCGGCGACAGAACCAGCACACCGATAAGGTTAGGGATCATCATAAGTCCGTTGAAGGTATCCGAAATATCCCATGCAAGCTGAGCTTCAAGCATTGATCCTGCGAGAACGATAATTACAAAAATAATACGATAGATCATGATCTTGCTCGTTCCAAAGAGATACTCGAAAGCCTTGGTTCCGTAATGGCTCCAGCCGAGAACCGTCGAATATGCAAAGAGCAGGATTGCAAGTGCGATGAAGATTGAACCCGGCTTGCCGAAATGCTGCTCAAAAGCATAGCTCATCAGAGCATCCTTACCGACCTCTGTACCCTTTTCTGTAAGAAGACCGGTATCAAGATTAACTGCACCGCTGCTTAGTATGGTCAGAGCTGTCAGAGTACATACAATGATAGTATCCGCAAATACTTCGAAGATACCCCACATGCCCTGTCTTACAGGCTCCTTGACATTTGAACTTGAATGAACCATTACCGAAGAACCGAGACCAGCCTCATTCGAGAAAACGCCTCTCTTCATACCCCACTCCATAGCGAGTGCTATACCTGATCCTACGGTACCGCCGGCTGCACTCTTCAGATTAAATGCGCCCTTAAAAATAGATTCAAATACAGCAGGAATTGTGCTGATATTCATACCAATGATAATAAAGGTTCCGAGAAGGAAGAGAATAACCATTGTAGGAACAAGCTTCTCAGTAATTGTAGCAATTCTCTTGATTCCACCGACAACTACCAGACCTACTGCAATGAAAAGGAAGATACCGATTGCAAGACGCGGGATCTTGACTGTATGCCTTACGTTTGAAACCATGGCATTTACCTGGCTCATATTTCCGATTCCGAACGAAGCAAGTAAGCAGAAGCATGAGAAAAGCACAGCCAGGATGGCACCGATCTTCTTGCAGTTCTTCTTTGCTCCCAGACCGTCACGGAGATAATACATAGCACCTCCGCACCATTCGCCGTCCTTGTTCTTCCTTCTGTAAAGGATACCAAGTACATTCTCCGAGTAGTTTGTCATCATTCCGAAGAAGGCGATTACCCACATCCAGAATACAGCTCCCGGACCGCCGAGCGCGATTGCACCGGCAACACCTACGATATTTCCGGTTCCGACTGTAGCAGCCAGAGCAGTACAAAGAGACTGGAACTGAGATATGGTCTTGTCCTTAGTATGGCTTCTTACATGTTTATCGCCAAATATGGCTCCTATCGTATGCTTCATCCAGTATCCGAAGTGGGTTATCTGGAAAAACTTCGTAAGAACCGTCATCAATATGCCAACAAATGCAAGCAGTATAAGGGCCGGCCAGCCCCAGACCTCTTCATTGATCGCATTATTGACCTCTGTTACGCCGTCAATAAATCCTTTCATTTTTCATAATCCTCTCATTTTTTGTTTCCGTATACTTTCCCAATCAGCTTATCGCTCATCGTCCCCGTCAGCTGCGAACATCACATAAATCCGGCTATATGTGTTTCCCCCAATCCGTTGGCAATAGAGAATATAGCTATCACCAAAGGTATTAGTGCACCGATAAATATCCACCAGGCACTGATACTTTCCTTACCGGTAATACTCTTTGCCCTGAATTCCTCGACATTTGAGAAGCGATGCATATCGGCTATCGTCTTTCTGTCAAAGCTTGCCATGAGTTCATCGGCCTGCTTTTTATTTTCATAACTGTAGAACATCCCTTTGCATCTTTTATCGAGTTTTTCCATCGCACCATAAAGCCTCTGATATTCAGCCAGCTTTCCCTGAAGAAATCTTCTTTCATCAGCCAGTGTGATGACTTTATATTTTGCTCTGTCATCATTCAGTTTCGGTGTCGGATCGGTAAGCATCTTGTATAGATAATACTGTTTGAGAAGATTCACGGCGAACGGCACCGCTACCAGAACAGCACCAACCACAATACCTAACAGCAGTATATAATGAAGCAGCGCAAGAAAGCCTTTGGCAGTATTTGTCGTACCCGGAATCAGGCCGAATACGAATTTCACCAGTTCATCCAGAACAAACATACCAACATAAATACTCAGATATATAATGGCATGTTTAAGATTACTCCTTATTTCCTTCTCTCTGATGAAGGTATTGTTATACTGCATTTCATATTCGTCATTCAGCTGCTTTCCAATCTGGTAAAGCCGAAGTATCTCACCGTAATCATTTGGTCCGGAATCATCATAGAAGAATCCCTTCTCCCCGGCTGTACTGACCAGTTCATCAATATTAACATCCGGATCACTCTTCAATTCAAATCCCATGTCATCCCCCATTTATCGTATAACGGAACAGGTATTAGAACTCCTCAACAAGCTCAAGTGTATATTCAGTATTCTGCTTTCTGCAGATCTCAACGAACTTCTCAAGCGGAACACCGTTTGCCTGCTTGTTTCCTCTGATATTTACGGAAACAGTACCTTCCTCTGCTTCCTTATCACCGAGAACAAGGATGTATGGCTCCTTATATTTCTTGAAGCCCTTGATCTTGTTCTTCATATTTTCGTCTGAGTAATCAGCCTCTACACGGATACCTGCAGCGCGGAGAGCCTTCTCAACCTTCTTTGCGTACTCATTGTGTTCTTCCCTGATAGGTACGATACCAACCTGATAAGGTGAGAGCCAGAAAGGAAATGCGCCCTTGAAATTCTCGATAAGTATACCGATGAATCTCTCAAATGAGCCAAATATAGCTCTGTGGATCATAACAGGTCTCTTCTGTGTACCGTCCTGAGCAACGTATTTCAGATCAAAGTTAAGCGGAAGCTGGAAGTCGAGCTGGATGGTACCCATCTGCCACTCACGTCCGAGGCAGTCCTTCATCTTAAGGTCGATCTTCGGACCATAGAAGGCTCCGTCTCCCTCGTTGATCTCATAATTTCCTTCGCCGTATTTCTTATCAAGAATTCTCTTAAGAGAAGCCTCAGCTGCGTCCCAGAGCTCAGGTGCACCCATGAAATCCTCAGGTCTTGTTGAAAGCTCTGCAGCATAGGTAAGACCGAAGGTCTCGTAGATGTTTTTTGCGATGTCCATGATGTCGCCGATCTCGTCCTCGATCATATCCTCTGTAAGGAAGGTGTGATCATCATCCTGATGGAACATCTGAACACGGAAAAGTCCGTTAAGCTCGCCGCTCTTCTCACGTCTGTGAATAACCTGAGTCTCGCTGTAGCGAATAGGGAGCTCCTTGTAGCTGTGAAGCCCATTCTTGTATACGTTGATAGCGTTTGGACAGTTCATAGGCTTGATAGCGTACTGAATATCTGTATTTATCTCCTCTTCACCCTTATCATTGGTTGATGCGGATGTAACGAGGAACATATTTTCCTTGTAATGACCCCAGTGTCCTGATGTCTCCCAGAGTCTTCTATGATTGATAACAGGCGCAAGGATCTCCTGATAACCGTGCTCCTCGTGGATTCCTCTCCAGAAGGAAAGCATAGCATTGTAGAGCTTGAAGCCCCTTGGAAGCCAGTAAGGCATACCAGGTGCAGACTCATCAAACATGAAGAGCTCCTGCTCAGGTCCGATCTTCTTGTGATCACGCTCCATAGCCTCCTTGATGAAAGCCAGATGCTCCTTCAGAGCATTCTTGTCAGGGAAGGTATAAACGTAAATTCTCTGAAGCTGATCCTTATTCTCATCGCCTCTCCAGTAAGCGCCTGAAACAGACTTGATCTGGAAGGCAACGTTCATAAGCTCTTCTGAGTTAAATACGTGAGGTCCGCGGCAGAGATCCACATAATCCTCACCTGTGTAATAAATTGTAAGAAGCTCATCTTCCGGAAGATCCTCGATGATCTCGTATTTGAACTTCTGATCCTTGAACATCTCAAGGGCTGCATTACGGCTGATCTCCTCGCGCTTCCAATCCTCACGACGCTTGATGATCTCACGCATCTTATCCTCGATGAGCTTGTAATCATCCTTGGTAACTGTTCTTGGAAGGACGAAATCATAGTACATACCATCATCGATCTGAGGACCGATGGCATACTGTACATTTTCCTTTCCAAATATCTCGATAACTGCTTTTGCAAGAATGTGTGCCATTGAATGGCGGTAATTTGCAAGGAAATACTCGCGGTATTCCTCTTTTGTCATATCTTCTCTTGACATTTTTCTCTTCCTCCTTAAAAAATGAAAGTCCCTCGCATCACATATAGTGACACAAGGGACGCAAGTTACTCTGTTGCGCGGTTCCACCCGGCTTATCCGCTTATTCCGGCAACCGGCCAAAAGACTCCGGTTAATCCGGATCGTCTCATGACAACCATCTCCTGAAGCGGATCTCTCATTCTGATTATAACGGAATCACCGTACCTGTTTGCAGGTCTCTCCGAGGTAGTTTTCGTGAAGGCTACTATGCCGGACGCTTCCAGCACTGACTCCGAACCATAAGATCATCTCACGATTTCGTCAGGCGTCTTTCTCTGTGACATTTCACACAACCTACTCTTCTCATCATAGAGTTAATTATATGAAGATTAGTTTATGCCATCGATAAACTTTTTCTGCTGTGCAGTCTTTCGACTCGCTGAGCTTACTGTTCATCGATGATGAGGCATTGCCTCATATAAAATAAAGCTATCACAGATTATAAATCACGCATTTTCAATTGTAAAGCGGAAAAAGCATTATTTAGGATATTTTCCGGTTATCACTGGTTGATATAATTATCTATCACCTTTCTGACCTTATTTTTACCATCACATATTATCAGGACAACATACTCACCATTCTTGTAGCAGCTGTTCTTCTCAACTCTTTCAACCTGATCGGCCTGGTAAGAAGTGAACAGCTTGATCCTGTCGTCTATATGCTCCTCCAGTGACTTCTTCATGGTTTCTGCGTCTGCACTGTCCTTCATCTTTATAACAGCTATCTCATCAGCAAGTCCCGCCTCTGAATATGCCAGAAAGAAGCTGTCAACAAGGTCATAATCCACATTGGAAATATATGCGAACTGCCTTGAAGCATCAGCAACATCCGAATCAATGGTAAGCATTGCAGGAAGGCTGCTGTCTGCAGCTATACACTCCTCTGCAAGCGCCTTCATATCTGCTTTATCTTTATTTACGCCGGCATCACCATTGTCATTATTACTGTCTGCACTGTTACTATCGCCTTCTTTATCATCAGAGTTCTTATCGCTTCCTCCGTCACGATCTTCGCTGTTTTCGTCGATGTCTTTACCACTATATGTCTCATCCGTCCCACTGTTTGTGACGGTATTATCTTCTTCAGCCACAACCTCTCCGCTGTTTTTCTTACCGCAGGAGGTAAGTGCTCCTGCCGCAACACATACCACCAGAATTACAATTATCGTTTTAATTATTCTCATCTATAATCCAGGCCTCCATTTTAATAAATCTCCAAGCTCACATCCATATCGCCGAACATATCCGAGAAAGCAGCATTCAGAGCATTTCTCATTTCATCCATATCTTCATCCGTAATACCCATAGAATCCTGATCCTGATACTGATCCTGCGTTTCATCGTTGTTATAATCCTGCATATTATCAATTGTTATGATCAGGATCACATCACCCTCAACCATTAGCATTCTTGTATCAACCATATAGCTTGAGTATTCATAACTGTTATACATGTTATTTGTCAAAGAGGTCATCATCATTCCGACTTTGACACAGAATCCGTCGGGATCATCACCCTTGTAACGGAATGCCCTGACGATATGCTGTTCCTCTTTATTATCAAGAATCGCTCTGATAGCAGCAGGGATTTCCGTAGCATCCTTAATCTCTGAAGCATCTCCCACAATCAGGTTGGCATCCAGACAATCAGCAGCAGGAAAAGCATCTCTATCCCACTGTACACTGGCCATCATTTCATCCGATAAGTTGAAATTTGCATAATTACCAACACCAACATCACTGTAAATATCTGTATGATACCAATGACCATCTATCTGTGTAAGTGCCCATGAATGGAAGCAGTCACTGTTATGAACTACTTTACATGGAATGCCCATCATCTGCATAAAGAGTCTGAAGGTTGTTGCATAACCAACGCATACAGCCTTTCTGTATTTCAGAACACCGTGTGGATTATCACAGTTTGGACTGGTTCCCGGAATAACAGAAGTAATTCCTTCACCGGTAGAAAGATTTGAAGTCATCCAGTCGTAAACTGCCTTCTCCTTCTCAAGGTCTGTCATGCCATCCTTGATTATCTCATCAAGAATCGCCTTCGCCATATCGAGAGTTTCTTTTTCTTCATCATTAAGCGCTGATGTATCTCCCGAGATATACGCATTTGAGATATTTTCAGTTGATTTTATAACATACTGTCCTGCAATCTGAACATCGTTCTCTTTAGCATCATTTTTCTTTTCATTCATTTCGGCAACAAGCTGCTGAAGTTCGCTGATCCTCTTCTCCTCCTCCGATGCCGCTGCTTTATTGTCTGATTGCACCTGTTCAAGCTGTTCGATCTGCTTTGACATTTCCGTAACTTTTTTGTCACTCTGCTTCTGCTTATTCATGCAGGCAGCACAGACCGATACAGAGCTGACTGTCACTGCTGTCATGACAACAAGGAGAAAATATATTGCTGCCGGAATACGACGCCTCTTCTCTTTCTTTCCATTGTCATAGCCATATTCGCCTTTGGTTTCCTTCGAACTGTCATCATACTTTCGACTTTTCACGTTCTCATACCCCTGTTCTCCCATTATTTCCGATCTCTCCTCGTTCATATAAATCCTCCTGGTTTCTTCTTGCTGCGGCAGAAATCAGAGCACCGCAACTTTTTTGCTTTTGAGAAAATTATAAGCGAGTGCCGGATAAATACAATAAAGCCCGGGTTAAGGTATTTATAAATTTCTTAATATAATTATGAACATAAAAAAAAGAATTATTAAGATAAATAAAAACAGGGCATACCGTAGACCCTGAATCTGCGGTTGCCCTGTTATATTTCGCATCAAATATTATCCTTAATTATTTCTCCATCTCGATCTTTGCATCAGGAGCATTCTTCTGAACACTTGCGATACCGTTCTTACAGCTCTTCATGGCCTTATAGCCTTCGCTGGTAGCGATGATCTGGCCATTTGTAGCCTTAAGGCGGAATCTGAACTCGCCGGCCTTATCAGTATAGATCTCAAACTTAGGATTCTTCTCAGCCTTGAAGCCTTCAACTGTCTGATCCTCAACAGCAGCTGCAGGAGCATTCTTCTGAACGCTTGCAATACCCTTCTTGCAGGTAACCAGTGACTTGTAAACCTGTGAAGATGCGATAACTTCGCCATTTCCTGCCTTAAGATCGAACTTAAAGCCTGTCTTTGCTTCCTTGATAACAAATTTGCCCATAGAAAATACCTCACTTTCTATAAAAAATAACCCCTGACACGGTGTTCGCAGATTACAGTAACACCCTGCCCGTGCGCGGATAATCGCCCTTCCGCCGCACATACAACCTTATGAACTGATTATACTTTATACAACCTATTATAACAAGTGGTAAAATATCACAGATTTATAAATGTTTTCATCTCCGAGATAGAAATGGCGGAGCTGCACGCTCCGCCATAGCATCTGTAATGTATTGTTCTACTGAACCTTACCATCCTTAACATTATAACTCTTTCCGTTATAAGTAACCTTACCGGAGAAACCTAACTGAACTTTACCACCCTTGCAGCACCATGATCCGTTTTCATTCTTAGCAATTCCGGTGAAGTTGAAATCTACCTTACCATTCTTTATAGCCCACCAGCCATTCTCATTCTTGGCAACGGTATCTATAAACTGAACCTGACCATTTTTACAATACCAGTATCCGTTTTCGTTCTTGGCAATTCCGGTGAAGCTGAAGTCTACCTTGCCATTCTTTATAGCCCACCAGCCGTTTTCATTCTTGGCAACGGTATCTATAAACTGAACCTGACCATTCTTACAATACCAGTATCCATTTGCATTCTTGGCAATACCGGTGAAGTTAAAATTAACCTTACCATTCTGAATAGCCCACCAGCCGCTTGAATTCTTGGCAACGGTGTTAACCGACTTATCAACTCTTCCTTTTTTAACATACCACCATGCGGTTTCTTTGTTTATAGTGCCCTTAACGATATCTGTCGTGTTACTGAATGCACCATTAACAATATATGCCCAGGTGCCGTCACCCTGCTTCTGGAACTGATCCTTTGATGTAATTATAACGAGACTCTGATCGGTGTAAAGCACGTCGACATCAAAATCATACGTCCTGTCGACATCATTAACCGAATTCCAGATATACTTATCACCATTCCATGATTTCAACACTTTTCTATTCTTGAACAGACTTTTCATCTTACTGCAGTTGGTTAAGTCAACCGACTTCAGTTTAGGTGAATCAAAAAGATGTAAAATCCTGAGCTTACTGCTTGTAAGCTTTATTGATGAAAGATTATCACAATCGTTCATATAAACCCGCTCCAGCTTTTTATTCTTGGAAAGATCCAGACTCTTTATAGGTGTATTTCCCGCATCAAACACTTCAAGCTCTGAAAGGGTACTTACATCAAGGCTTGATATCTTGCTTCCGTGAACATTCACTTCCCGAAGTGATGTATGCTTTTTAAGATCAAGCTTTTTTATATTACAGTCAATAAGCGAAATAGTTTTCAATTTGGTATTCTTACTGATATCGATAGTACTAAGGTCAGACTGGGCAATAGATAACGATGTCAGTTCCTTATTGGTAGACAGATCGATACTTGTCAGCTTTGAGCCATAAATCGTAAGAGCATCAAGCCTGGTGCACCCCTTCACATTGATACTCTTCAGATTCGGTGCCCTGTCAAAACCTATCACGTAAATATTCTTATTCTTGCTGAAATCTGCAGTGGTAAGCTCGTCCCCGAAATAATAAAACTGTTCCAGATTTGTGAGATATTCTATACCCTTTATGCTTTTTGCATTATCAAATGTTTCATCATATATGCAGAGATCGATGCATTTTGCATCTGCGATCTCCTTAGAACTGAGCGTTCCGTTTCCATCCATATCAAAATTAGCTTTGACATATGTACGGAATACCTTATCCGGGAAGTTTGTGCTGTTGATCTTTACTCCTCCGGCAGCCTCCGAACTGCTTCCTCCTCCCAGTACCGAAGCAAATGCAAATGCCGCTGTCATGGCCGCACATCCGATTATTTTTCTGATACCATGTTTCTTCATACTTTTTCCTCCTTCTTAATATCCTGAAACAATTCTCCGCTCCCCTGTTATGCAGGATTGTCTCACATTGTTCACTCTTTCATACACTTTTAAATATAGGTTTTAATGCATCTTTTTGCAATTATAATGTATACAGTTTCTCATCTGATACGGTCATATTTTACTGTCAGGGAACATTTGTCACGTGTCATAATACACTGTCCATGTTCAGCATTATTCTGTTCATTCCCGCATATTATCCGCCTCTTACGGCTCCTGTCCGAATATCAGCTCACCGTCTTCAAAAAGCGCGACATTCTCGGAAACAGATGTATTTCCAAGTGACAGGCCATCGTATGACGGATCGTTATCAGCGTCCCAGACACCTTCAGGATTGCGCATCCTTACCTGAATCTCCTGACGAACATGCTCCTGTCCTCCCGGATAGAGATTACCGTCAGCAAAGCTTACCGACAGATAATAAATATGCTTTGCCTCATCATAAGGTTTCAGTCCCGCAACCTCTCCTGACTGCATATAATTCGTTGTGATCTCAATACTGTCTGAGCTTCCGCCTGCTTCATAAACCTCCGAAAGATCCACATAATACCTGAGTTCAAGATTCTCAGCCTTCCTTGCAGGCCATGCGGATTTATTGTAAATATAGGCCTTGATCTCCGTGAAATCCTGACCATCGACATTGATACCGGTTTCGACATACATTTCATATTCATCAATTACTTCAACCGCACCAAAATCCTTCAGAGTCTGACCGTGATATTTTGAATATAGCTTTGCAAGAAGTCCCGTAAAGCCTGCATTGTAGTCACAGGCAACCTCGTTGGTGTTATAGTTTGAGGTTTCATCTGTATAATCATCATTTGATCCCGGACCACCGACAAGAGCACCGTAAAGCGTATGCTTAGCCTTAACCGGATCATTCAGATTGTTGGTTGATGAACCATTGGCCGTCCTGTGATGAGGACTTTCAGGGTAATTTTCACCATAACCGATCATATATGAAAAGCCTGTGCTTCCCAGCGCATAATCAGCCTGAGAAACCGCAAATTTCCAATAAGTATCCTTCTTCTTATCAGAGCAAAGTCCGGCCTCACTGTAAACCGCAGCTATAAAGCCCGTTGTCGTTGCGTATCTGAGAGAGCCCCATGAATCGAGCCATGCAAGTCCCTTCGGCGTATAGGTGATCCTCTCTCCGTCGCTCGTTCCCGTCGTCCAGTAATCCAGATGCTTCTCAACGGCATCCGTATAGGTCTTGCCGCCGGTCAGCTTGGCAAGAAGAACCGCTGCACCGATATGAACATCATCCCAGCACATAGCCCAGTTATAATCCTGGCCTGCTTGTGTATAAGCCTTCTCCGCCTTGTCGAGATATCCCTTGTCACCTGTAGCGATATGCAGCCATGCACCTGCCCAGGCGAGCTCATCAAAATATCCACTCCATGAATTATAAAATCCATTTGCAGCTGTGTAGCCATCATCGCTTCTTGTACTGTCCGCAAAATCATACAGACTTACTGCATGCTTAAGACACAGAGCACTGTAATCCGGATCAGCCTCCTTAAATATAACCGCTGCCGCTGCAAGAGCCGCTGCCGCTTCGCCAGTTACCGCTGAGCCCGGACTGTCCTTTGTAACCTTATACGAAGGTCTGTCCATCGGTAGAACCTCAGCCGGTCCCCACCATCCGTGATCCTGACCTCCGTCACCAACCTGATAGTAAAATACATTATCCTCAGGATGACACTTTATCAGATAATCAGTTGCCCATTTAATGTCTGCAAGAGCATATTCCAGCTGGCCGCTCTCAATATATGCATCGGCATCCTCATAAACAGACCATGCAAGCATTGCTGCGCTGTAAGCCATCGGCAGATTGAATTTCACATGATCTCCGGCATCAAACCATCCACCGGTCAGATCAAGCCCTGCGTCACTTCCGTCCGTAAGAGCACTGTCGCCTCTCCAGTTGCATCTGACCTTCTCCGGAAGGTCGCCCGAACGCTGTAATTCATAGAAAAGAAGGCTCTTCTGAAGCGCCTCACCATAATTGAAATTACCGGTACCCTTAACACCTTCATAACCGTTGCCTTTTTCTGTCAGATTACCGGTATCAAGCTTTGACGATGCATGTATAACAACTTCGCTGCCGCCTGCCGACTCAGTTGTATTTCCGTTACCGCTTTCTGTACTGCCGGCCTCTACGCCCGTGCTGCTCTCAGTTCCGTTACCATTATTCGTTTCCGTAGTATTGTTACCTGCTGTTTCGGAGACGTCAGAATCCCCGTTTCCGTTCTCGGAACCAGCCTCCGTAACCGCTGTGTTTCCACCCGATCCATCCGTCGTGGTCACTTCAATCCTTTCGTTCTTTTCCTTTGTCTCCTCATCGCTGCTCCCTCTTCCCAGAGAAAAGCCGATAACAAATACAGCTACCGCCAGAACCCCCACTATTATACTTGCAATTATTATCTGCTTCTTATTCATCCTTCTTCTCACATTCCTTTATGATCATCTATATATTTTACATATGTATTCAAATATGCATTTCATATTCACTCATAATATGCAAACCTGTAAACACTTATCAAATTCCTGCTGCATTGCTTAAACAATTCGCATTTTACTGCATTGTTTTATTAATTCATTTTTTTCCGCATTGCTTCATAATATACGCCAACGCATATTCGGTCGAATAACTTCCGAGTGAGATAACTCCTGTAGCCCTCAGCTTCCTTCCGACCTCGTATCTGCAGAGGTCAGTCTTGTGATAAAGGCATTGCGATACAGCGTATACCTTAACTCCCTTTCCTGCTGCCTCAATTATCACCGGAAGCAGACTGTCATAAAGTGACGGAAAGCCGCCCGCTCCATATAATTCAAAAAGTACAGCATCCGGCTTACACGAAAGCATTGCACTCAGCATATCCGAAGAAAGTCCCGGATGAAGCTTTACAAGCTGAACCTTCAGATCTTCCCTGACACCGCTGAAACTGTAACCTCCGACAATATCACCTTTGACCTCAGGATCATCATCTGGCCTGTCACATCTGATATCTGCTTCAGCGGTTCCTGAAGCTTCACTGAGCATATCTGCTTCAACGGTTCCATCAGTACCGAGGATATTCTCCTCATGGATCCTGTCCACTGCTCTGAATGCCTCAAAGCCATCCGTATCCATCTTCGTCGCATATCGTCCATCGATCAGTCTGCCGCCAAAAACTATATAAACATTGTAATATTTGTCCGTCCGATCTGACAAGGTAAGTATCGCTCTGACAGCATCCCGCAGATTTTTCTTAGCATCTGTCCCTTCCGTATCAATGGGAAGCTGAGAACCTGTCAGAATAACAGGTATCGGTAGGTTCCTCAGCATTGCCGACAATGCCCCCGCGGTATAAGCCATTGTATCGGTTCCATGGAGAATTATGATCCCATCATACTTAAGCGGCTCAGCGTTGCCGGGTTCCTTATCAGCCCGGGTATCGTCAGGATCTGTCATCACATCTGCTTTAACAATTCTGTCAATCTCTTCTCCTATCCGGTTCCACTGCTCCGGCCGCATATCCGAGCTGTCGATTGACATGATACCATCCATATCAAAACATAGCTCTTCGCTTCTGATCATCCTCTGAATATCATCGCAGGACATACTCGAACCATCATCGGACATCTTCCAAGCACCATCACAGTTCGTACTCCGAATATCACCACCACCGGACGTCTTCCTAATATCATCAAATGTCGAAGAAGAGACCGCATCCTGACAAAACGCGGTCTCTCCCTTATTTTCAAAAAAAGCCATATTAACTATAGTCTCCGCATCCATAGCCGGTCGAAGACCATTTCCATTATCCTTTGAAGCTATAGTACCACCCGTGGCGATTATCCTAACCCTCTTTTTCACGACACATCTCATCCTCATAAACCGATTATCACATATCAGCTTCCAATCAATCTGCACCGGTTATATGATCAGTTAAAATTAAGCCTCTGTGTGATCTTTTGCAGATCATTAAAATACGTCATGGAAACAACCCTGTTTGTCTTATCATTATAGTTGACCATTATGCAGTCATTTTTAGCCGTGTTGTAATAGAAAGCAGAAGTTGAAGTACCATTGTACATATCGTTCATGATCTGCATCGTATTTTCCTTCTGGTAGGTCATCTTATCCTCTGCGTCATAACGTGCATCACCAATCTCGATATTAAACAGCTTGTAATCATCACTGTCTATATGTATTCCCAGCTGTTTTCCGTCAAGATAAAGGACAGCTATATCTCCGTTACCGTCAGAGGTCAGCGTTCCGCTTGCATAATGTCTGACTCTCTTATAGGTATCATCATTTCTCGTAAGCTTTATCCCAAGCTCATCCTCAAGCTGTGCAGTATCCATATTTACGCAGTCCATAAGCTCCTTCGGCCCCTTGAGAAGGACTCCAAATACCAGATACGCAGCGCCGCCGACAACCAACGC
This sequence comes from uncultured Lachnospiraceae bacterium, assembly GCA_946544235.1. Classification (GTDB taxonomy): domain Bacteria; phylum Bacillota; class Clostridia; order Lachnospirales; family Lachnospiraceae; genus Eubacterium_Q. Next base: position 29,923 of record CAMNMC010000116.1, read on the forward strand.
GAAAATAAGCAGCTTAATGATAAATCCGGCATGCCCCTTCTCCTTCGGACCTGTATAAGTACTGGTGGTCTTGATCATCGGCAATTCAACATTTTCAGCATATTCACTGTTAATGTCCTGCAGCCTGTCATCATCCCTGTCATAATACAGTTTATCCAGCTTATCCTCATCCTTTAATTTAAGTTCCATAACCTTCACCCTCCATTTATAACATTGATCGTGCGTCAGATGCTATTCTTCTTCGCCATCATCTTCCTCAGTAGTAAGGAATTCCGTGGAAGACTCTTCAGCCATATCCTCGGTTGTCAGTGTTTCATCCCTGTAAAATGCCCAGAGACCTGCGATCTGCCCCTCCAGTCTGTCATAATCCCACATTTTCTCGGAGTTTTTCACTGAATTCGGATCATTTACCGAAAACTTGCCATCCTTATAGCCCGTTAACACGATAAAGTGTCCGCCATCAGTAAAATCTCCCTTATCAACGCATGCTATTATCGGATTACCTGACTCAACGGCTTCCGCCATACTGCTTTCACTGAGTCCGACCTCATAAGACCTGATACCGAATTTCTCGCAGGCTGTATGGATGAGACTCCATGCTGTACCCTGACCATCGAAATAATAATCATTTTCAAGTGCATATTTGCCTATCACTGCCGGAGAATATGCACCGCTGCCCGTCAGGTAAGTAACGACCATGGAAAGACAGGTTGGTCCGCAGCCGTTATAGGCCATCAGTCCGTCACCGTATTCCATGTATCCCCATCTCTGGTCCCACTGAAGGAACAGAGGAATCTTACCATTCTTAACATCCTTCAGCTCTTTGGAAATATCATTATTTATAGGTCTCAGGCGAGCGTCCGGATATTCGTATATGAACTGAAGCGCCTCATGATTCTTGTGAAGCATGAGAATAAGGTCCGTTGTGTACAGATACATATTCTGGTGTATGTAGAGAACCTTTTTCTGATCCTCTTCCGAATATTCCGAAAATTCCTTACGGATATTTACCAGCATATCCCTCGGCTTTTCTGTGGACGGCTCCTCAGTCGTCATCTCAGTAGTCGAACCGGTTTCCGCTGTCGTATCCGTCGAAGCCTCGGTAAGCTCTGTCGTCTCTGATATTGCCGTCTCGGTTTTATCATGACTCGCCTCACTCTTGTCTTTCTTATCATTACCCTTAAGATTCAGAACGATGATAACAATATTAAATATAACAAATGCCGCTATAATGACGCCTATGACAAGTCCCGATCTGTTCGTCCTTCTGCCTCTCGGCCTGCTGCCGTTCGGTCTGTTATTATTCGGCCTGCTACTATCAGCTCTGTTATTAACCAGCCTGTTACTGTTCAAGTTGTTACTGGTTGTCCTGTTTCCGTTCGGCCTCTTGCTGTTCACCTTGTTGACAGATGTCCTGTTAGCATTTGTCTTGTTGCCGGACATTTTATTTCCCGGTGCACTGTTTCCGTTCGGTCTGCTATCAGGCGTCTTACTGCCGCTTGCCCTGTTGCCGGTTGTCCTGCCACCGTTCGGCCTGCTGCCGGCTGTTCTGTTATTCTTTATGTCTTTCCCGCTGTACTTTCTATTACTCATTAAACAAATTACTCATATCTTTCATCAATTACACGCTTAGTTTTCTTCTCGCTTCGAGGAAGAACGCCCAGCTCAACCACCTTAACAAGAGGTGTGAAGCCAATCTTGCTCTTAACCCTTGCAGCGATACGATCACTCAGATCTGCGAAATCAGTATGTCCGCTGGTCTCGACATAGATTCTGAGTGTGTCCCTTCCGTCAAGGTGAGAGATTCTGATCTGATACTCACTTGAAACCTCAGGGAAGGCCTGAAGTATCTCCTCGATCTGACTCGGAAATACATTTACGCCCTTTATCTTCATCATGTCATCGGTACGTCCCTTGATGATGTCTATTCTCGGATAGCTTCTTCCGCACTTACATGGTTCAGGAAGTATCCTTGAAAGGTCATGTGTACGGTAACGGATGAGCGGTGCTCCCTCCTTAACGAGAGTCGTACATACGATCTCACCATACTCACCGTCAGGAAGAACCTCGCCTGTTACAGGATCGATTATTTCAATATAAATATAATCATCCCAGTAATGCATGCCTGTCTCGCCCGGGCAGTTGATACCGATTCCCGGTCCGTAGATCTCTGTCAGACCGTAAATATCATAAAGCTCGATACCAAGCTCCTCATGGATCCTCTTACGCATTGTATCACCCCAGCGCTCTGAACCGATGATACCCTTCTTCAGATGGATCTTGTCCTTAACGCCTCTCTTTGCGATCTCCTCTGCCAGAAGAAGTGCATATGAAGAAGTTGAGCAGAGAACTGTTGACTCCATATCGATCATCATCTGGATCTGCTTGTCAGTATTTCCCGGTCCCATAGGAATAGCCATGGCACCAAGCTTCTCGCAGCCCAGCTGGAAGCCAATTCCTGCTGTCCACAGACCGTAACCCGGAGTTATCTGTATTCTGTCCTTCTTTGTTATGCCGGCGGTCTCATAGCATCTTGCAAACATGATTGCCCAGTCATCAACATCCTTCGCTGTATAAGGAATTATAACAGGAAGACCTGTTGTTCCGGATGATGAATGAATACGTACTATCTCCTCTTCAGGTGCAGTCATAAGTCCTAGAGGATATGCATCCCTGAGATCGCTCTTCTCTGAAAAAGGCAGTTTCTCAAAATCCTCCGGTGATTCAATTCTCGTGATCCCTGCTGCCGCAAGCTTACGTCCGTAAAAACTTCCTGCTGATATCAGCGCCTTTATCCTGCTGTTAACCTGTTCGATCTGTTTTTCTGAAATCTTCATATTTGTACCCCTTTTTTTCTTTAAAAAACTTATATCCTATAAACCCTGAGCGGGTAAAAGTCCGTCACTTCAGAATGATCCTCTCAGCCACAGATCGATGTGTATTCTAACACAGCCTCCCGTATCAATGCCAATTAATCATTCTTAACCATTATTTAAATAATATTAATGAAATACATTTCCGCCAATATTTACACCTGAGATTCCGTGCTCCTCAGCATACCATTTTGCTTTAAAATACAGATTGGTTACATTTCTCGTTCCGTTCAGTACATCCTCCGCCGCCATATAGCAGGAGTCCTCCGGACCATTTGCGAGAATAAGTGCAAGGCTTCCCGTATCCGCCGGTTCAAACTGATATGGTGCATAGATCACTCCCGGAATGGTATCCGGAAATCTGGAATCGTCCACTCTGTTCATAACTACGCTGCCGACTGCGATCATTCCGCCATAATCCACACTTCCGGCTTCCGCCTGTATTATCGCTGCCAGAAGCTTGAGATCGGACTCGGTATAAGGATAGGCCTCAACATGAAAGAATTCTGTTCCCGATTGATCTCTTATGATCGCACTTGCCATACGCCCCGAGGTCTGTCTGGCCAGCTCCCTTCGTCTTGCTTCCTCTTCTTCAACCTGAATCTTTAATGCCGCCGCGAGAGCTGACGCATTTTCCGCCTCCCTCTCCGTTTCTTCAATAAGATTCTGCAGCTCGATCAGTCTGATTTCCAGCTCATGCTGTTCATCTCTGTATCCGATACGAATGATCTCATCCTCTTCCTTCAGAGCCTTAAGCTCCTCTGCCCGAGCAACACTGTCGTCCAGAAGTCCGTTCAGCCTGATGATGCTGTTATTCATGTATTTATTGATTGCTTTGACGTATTCATTACGATTTATAACGTCATATTCATCCTCACCGGTAATGAATAAAAGGGGATCCTCGTAACCGCCTTCATACATCATCCTGATGATATCCGACATCGTGGCACGAAGCTCTTCAATCTGCGCCTCCAGACTTTTTATATCTTTCTCGGCCGCCTTTATCTCCTTACTGAGCTGCTTGATCTCTTCACTGGTCTTCTCCAGATTCTCCGTCACCTCAGCGATCTCCTTGTTTTTCTGCTGAAGCTCCTCCATAAGGCGTTCTGCCATCGCTCTGTATTCTTCGGCCTTTTGTTCTTCCTCTTCCTGCTCCTGTTTTTTGTCGGAAAGTACCTCTGCTCCCAGAATATCCTTTTCTGTACCGATCTCCGTCACCACCGAAGATTTAGGAGCATTCTGCTGTTCCTCCTTTATTACAACTGATCTGCACTTATCCTTCCGGTTATCCGGTGTCCTGCAGTTCCTACAGGAAATCCCTGCCGATACAACCAATGATACAGCCATGATCATTGTAAATACTATGCTTTTTTTCTTCACAATATCATCTCCATATCATCACATCATACAGATCAATAACCATATCATCATAATCCGAGTCAAACCCTCCCCGGCTTTATCATACGGTCACAACCCACTTATCCTGCATACTCCAATGCCTGATAATTCAGCGGAAGGAATTTTTCCTTAACGGTTTCCTTCATTGCTTCCTTAACGTCCTCTTCGGAAAGTCCCAGCTTTCCGGTACGCACTGCCGCCCCGAGAAGCACCACATTCAGGACCTTTGAAGAGCCCAGCTCCTCACACGCCTTATCACCATCTACAACCGTAAGTCCTGTCACATTTTTCTGCAGATACTCAACCATTTTCTCACCGCTGTAATCCGATCCGCTCAGCGTTGCAGTGGTCGGCTTTACGGCTCTTGTATTTACTATGACCGCGCCACCTTCCTTAAGGTATGGCAGCATTCTAACAGTTTCACCCGGCTCAAAGCCAAGTATCACGTCGGCTGAACCTCTGCCCATCATCGGACTCTCGATATCCTCTCCGATCTTCAGAAAGCTGAATACGCTTCCGCCTCTCTGAGCCATTCCGATCGTCTCGGCACTCATAACCTTAAGTCCCTTATTCATTGCGGCTTTCGCCATTATCTTGGATGCGAGCACGGTACCCTGACCGCCAACCCCGCAAAGTACTATATTTATACTCATAAATTCCTCACATTATTTAGTATTTAATCACATGATGCCACCGCCGGAATTCCTGCATCTTCAGCATATCCCCGGCATCACATGCCCTACCAAAACAATATAACACGAAGACTGCACTGTGGCAATCAAACAATGATAAACAATCGCCTCACTGATCATATTGAAACGCCTGCTTTTTCCGGCTTGTTCATTCACAAACCGGTCATTCAACCGCCTTCATCGATTCCGCCATGTCAATACGTTCAAGCTTACGCCTCATAAGGAGATCGACCGCAACGGCAAATCCTATGACCGCTATCACGGAGAACGCATAGCTCCTTCCGAGTATTACCGTCTTGAAGGAAACCATATCAACCTTGATCTGGGAGATAACGAAGCTGTGCAGCAGTACACCCAGCGGCAGCCCGGCGATGATACCCATAAGAGTCAGGATAAAATTCTCACGGAAAACATACGATCCGGTCTCGACCGAATAGAATCCGAGAACCTTGATCGTTGCGATTTCCCTCTTTCTTTCGATTATATTTATGTTGCTGAGATTGATAAGTACGATGAAGGCAAGTGCACCGGCACTTCCGATAACTACCCAGACAACGGCATTCAGCATTATCATCATCTTATCAACACGCTGCTTCAGTTCCGGCACAACATTCATCGAAACCACTTCTGGGATCTCGCCAAGCGTCGCACCGAGAGCATATGCATCATCATCCGAAGAGGTGCTGACATATATTGCATTCGGCGTGTATTCCGAACCAAAGAACTCACTGTAGGTTTCCGGTGTTATGAAAGCATAATGCCAGACATAGTTCTCAAAGATTCCGGATACCTTCAGAGTCACCTCACTGCCGTCGGAAAGTGTAAAGGTCACTTCATCTCCCGGTTTCTTCTCTGTCAGCTTTGCAATCTTCTCAGACAGAATGACCTCTCCCCGGCCCGGATAGTCATTACCTTTTATCATATTCAGCTCGATATATCCCGTCAGCTCCGCTCCTTCAGCAGCTATAAGATAGACATTCTTCACCGCATCCTTCATATTAATGTCAACCGTCGTCTGATAGAGCTCGATATGAGTACTCTGTTCGTGATTCCCGTCCTCAAACGCTTTCTCAACAGCCTCATCAAACTCCTTCCGCACATTGTCGTCAATACCGTTTTTAAATATAACGGATATATCATAAACATCTATATCCTCAAACTGGAAATTGGCTATATTTGAGACCGAGTCCTTTACGCCGAAGCCCGTGAGGACCAGCGCGGTACAGCCTGCTATACCGATGATCATCATAAACATACGCTTCTTGAAGCGGAAGATGTTTCTTGCTGTCACCTTGTGCAGGAATTTCATATGCTTCCAGAGAGGTTTCACGTATTCAAGAAAGATCCTCTTGCCAGCTGCGGGAGCCTTCGGTCTGATCAGCTCCGCAGGCATACCGCGAAGCTCTGCACGACATGCAAAGAAGGTTGTTCCCATCGTACATATCAACGAAGCGATAACGCAGACTAAAAGAAGTCCCGGTGAAATATAATATATCGTCGGCTCGCCGTAATCATAAAGCATCGTATATGCCCTGGCGATAACATACGGAAATACCCTGCACCCTATGAAGAAGCCCGAAACGCTTCCGATAAGCCCCGCACTGCCGGAATACAGCAGATATTTAAAAAGTATCGCCGTATTACTGTAGCCCATGGCCCGGAAGGTGCCTATCTGCCCTCTTTCATCATCTATCATTCGTGTCATAGTTGTCGAACAGACAAGCGCAGCGATAAGGAAGAAAAATACCGGAAATATCTTAGCGATATCTCTTACTATGCTCGTATCGCTCTTGTAGCCCGCGTAGCCGGTGTTATAATTTCTGTCCAGAACATAGGTCTCCGGCTTCGGAACACTGTCCTCCATGATAGGCCTCAGGAAGAGACTGTCCAGCATTTCCTTATATCTTTTATCAGCGACATCTCCAAGAACAGATTTTACCTTGTCTACAGCATCGTTAATCAGTGTCTTATATTCATCCGAATATATCGTCATGCCGTTTTGTACCAGTACATAGGCCTCTTTATAATAGTCAAATATAAATCCATCCTCCGGAATAAACATGACCGCTGAGATACGTCCATTTCCGATGGTTGTGGTTCCGCGCTCGCCGCTGAGATAAAGCGGTGTATCGACAAGGCCGACAACAGTGTATTCGTCATATGCAAAACACCCGGCAGTTTCTTCACTGTTTAGTTCATCTATTCTGATTTTCTCATCCAGATATTTCCTGTCATATTTATCTGCATCCAGCAGGCATTCATCCGGCGCTTCAGGAAGCCGTCCCTCACGGAGACACAGGGTATTTATCTTTTCAGGAACACTGTAAACTCTCAGTATATCTGTATCGCCCTTCTTGTTCAGGTAGACAATATCCTCATAGTAAGATCCCTCTACGCGTACATCATAAACATCTTCCGAGTCTTTTTCCTGAATGCTATCAACCTCATTACTATTCGTTTTTTCACTCAGTGATGCATCATTTTCCTCTTCATCAACCTTCCCCGATAGTGTCTTCCCCAGTCTCTCCTCAATCTCATCAACCTCATCTTTGGTGAATCCATACGAAGATAGCAGCCTGTAATCATAAAAATAATGCCTGTTGTAGTATTTGTCTGCGGTTCCGACCATGGTTGCTTTCGTTACCTTAAGACCCGCAAAAAAACCTACCCCAAGCATGACAATAGCAAGGATAGCAAAAAATCTACCCTTGCTCTCTTTAAAGGTTCTTATGATATTTTTCAGATATGCGCTTCTCATATTCTGTCACCCCGCAATCTGAAACCCAATTCTATCACTTCACAGTTATCATTCTCCGTATGATCAACTGTCCTGACACATGTTATGCAACAGACATACTGCTTTGTCACAGACAGAAATAACCTCTTTTCTCTGCAGAGCACTCATTAAATATGAGATTACATCGCTCCAACCGCGCCCTTGACGAGGAAGCTGACAAGACCCATTATGATTCCTGCAAGGACAACACCGGCCATAGCAGCAGAGATGCTCTTCTTAAAATCCAGATCCAGGATACTTGCCGCAAGTGTTCCTGTCCATGCTCCCGTTCCCGGAAGAGGAATTCCTACGAAGAGAAAGAGTGCAAAATACAGTCCCTTTCCCGCCTTGGCCTTTAATTTCTCACCGCCGTGCTCACCCTTCTCCAGACAGAAGGTGAAGAATTTACCCGTAAGCTTCTTGTCCTTGCCCCAGATCAGGACCTTCCTTGCGAAAAAGAAGATGACAGGCACCGGAAGCATATTTCCGACTATTGCAACCGCATAGGACAGCGGCATATTGAGACCGAAGCCCACGGCATAAGGTATCGCGCCCCTCAGCTCAATGAGAGGGACCATGGAAATAAAAAAAACCATAATATATTTGTTCATTATCAATCAGTCTCCGATATAATTATTCTATATTTAAAATGCCGGCAAATCCTGTCATAACAAAAACCCCCATGACTTCCGGACACACATTTCTGACAACCATCTCACCCTGCTCCTCCATGGTCTGCATGGTTGTGAGTAATACTCGAAGACCGGCACTTGAAATATACGACAGATCGCTAAGATCAACGATCAGCTTTTCAACTCCTTCGAGAGCCGGCTCAATCTGCTCCTCAAACTCCGGGGCTGCCAGAGTATCAAGTCTTCCTTCAAGTTCAACCGTAAGTTCGGCTCCGTTTCTGTTCATTGTGGCATTCATTTAATATTCCTCCATTATTTTTATCACGATTTATGATCCGGCCATCCTGTCCGGAAGACCGGCAGATTGATCAAAACATTCGAAAGCCTTACAAATATTTAACAGCCATCATTGTAAGGTCATCAAACTGCGGTGCTTCTCTGACAAAGCTCCTTACCGCATCGTTAACATTATGAAGCAGTTTTTCAGGAGAGCCATCCGGTTCATGATTCAGTGCTTCAGTCAGTCTGTCCATTCCAAACATCTTATTGTCGGAATCGGTCGCCTCCGGAATACCATCAGTATATACAAAGACTGTGCTGCCACTCTCAAGAGAAAATTCATAATCCTTGTATTTTACCTTATTCAATCCACCTATAACAAATCCATGTTCATCCTTAAGGATCTCAAACCGACCTTCAGGACGACGTATCACAGGATATTCATGACCTGCATTTGAAGCTGTGACCTTTCCCGTTGATATCTCCAGTATTCCGAGCCATACCGTCACAAACATCTTCTGCTTGTTATTCTTGCAGATGGTCTCGTTTGTTCTTTCAAGTACCTCATGAGGTGTCAGCCCCATCATTGCATAGTTATTTATGAGCATCTTTGACATCATCATGAAGAGTGCGGCCGGAACTCCCTTGCCGGATACATCTGCCATGACCATGGCAAGATGATCGTCATCTATAAAGAAGAAATCATAGAAATCTCCGCCGACTTCCTTCGCAGGTGTCATGGATGCATATATATCAAATTCCTTACGATCCGGGAAGGCAGGAAATACATTCGGAAGCTGTTCTGTCTGTATCTTTCTGGCCATATCCAGTTCTGCCGATACTCTCTCCTTTTCGCCGACCAGCCGGATATTATCCTCAGTATACTGGTCTATCTCCTTTGCCAGCCCGGCAATATCATCAGAGAGACGGCCGAGCTCATTTCTAACATTCATTTCAGCCGTGGACTTTACTACGGCTTCGCTGTCCTTATCCTCCCTGTATTTCAGCACTATCCTCTGAAGCTTTGAAACAGGTGCTATAGCTTTTCTGTAGAGCAGTATTAGAAGGAGACTAATGGCGATCATCATGCCGCCGATACCGATCAAAAGTGCCTTACTGAGGGTGGTTCCCATTGTTTTCCTGAAATCATCCCATTTAAATACAATTCCCAGTAGCACTCTAAGTTTACCATTGTAATAAATCGGCTTGTATGCTATATAATAATTTCCTTTTTCCGGAAAATCCGTTGCCCTCTCAAAGAACATCTTTCCGGATCCGCTTTTTCTCATTTCCTTTACTACAGGACGATCTCCAAAATCATCAGAAATATACTCTCCCGCCATAATCGCAGATCCGCTTCTTCTGTAATCTGAAATGATCATGCCTGCATAATCTTCAGTCACATCTACGATAAAGAATTCCTCATATCCGCTCTCTGTTCCATACTGCTGAGCATAAAAAACATAAGTCTGATAGTATCCCTTTGCGTAGTAAGCCTGAACTAAAGAAGACGCAGAATTCAGCCATTCGACCTCTGTTTTTAGCTCGTAGCTTTCATTGGCTGCATCCCAAAATGCTTCTTCCTCCTCCTTGGTGTAATCCTCCCGCATGTATACGGGATTCCTTTCCCAGGAGTCAAGATACCATTCCATCTCATCATCTTCTACGTAACTATATTCCTGATAATATGATTCAAGAAAGTATTCCATATGATCATTCTTAGCCTCAAGGAAGCCATCAACCGAGCTTTCATATACTGCCCAGACCATGACTACCAGCATAAGCATGAGTATCGGAAAGGTTATAAGGAGTACCTGCATAAGCAGTTTTCTGTTTTTCTTCTTTTTCATTATCGCACCTTCTTTTCTCCGAGTAAGAACATGCTGCTAATCTTAACGAGATTCTTTGTGATTATCCTGATCCTTGTGTGTCTCCTGGTTTCCTATATTTGTGGCAAGCCACATCATGAGGGCTCCTGCGATCGCATACCCTATAGCGATGAGTATACCATTAAAACTTACCTTTGCAATCATAAATACATTCCACAGTACGATCGTACTGAGTATCATGCCGATAACACATATTGCAAATACGATCTTCCTGTAACGATTGAACGGACTGATTATCTTCCAGAGAAGCACAAAACCTACAGATGAAAGAAGGAAGGTTCCGGCAACCCCGAGTTCATCCTCCGTAAGTCCTACGGCAGGTCCGAAGAAGGTTATACCTGCTATCAGCACAAAGGACAGGATTGACGCCGGAAGAGCACCCTTCAGTGTCCTCGTAATAAGTCTGCCTCGCTGCCTCTTCGTATTATTTTCCATGGCAAGCAGGAATCCCGGAAGCCCTATATTAAACATTGAAATAAGAGATATCTGAGTAGGTCTCATAGGATAATGCAGCGAAAGTATGATCGTGAAAAGTGCGAGCAGCAGGGAAAATATATTTTTGTAAAGGAAGAGTATGCCGGATCTTGTCATATTATTGATGATACGGCGTCCCTCCGAAACTATCTGCATCATGTGTGAGAAATCCGAATCAAGAAGTACAACCTGAGCTGCCTGTCTGGCCGCATCACTACCGCCGCCCATGGCGATCGAGCAGTCAGCCTCCTTCATGGCAAGGATATCATTTACACCGTCTCCGGTCATCGCAACCTTCTGTCCGTTTCTCTTGATCGCCTCGATCAGGCTCTTCTTCTGCTCCGGCTTGACTCTGCCAAATACGGTATATCTCTGAACTGCTGCCAGATAATCGCCCTCTGTTTCAAGAGTTGTGGCATCAACGTAGTTCTCGGCGCCTTCAATATTTGCTGCAAGTGCAACCTTCGAAACCGTAAGAGGATTGTCTCCAGAGATAACCTTGATCATTACGCCCTGCTTGGCAAAGTAAGAAAAGGTCTCAGGCGCATTTTCTCTTATTTCATTGGCAAGGCTGACGAAGATAAGCGGTGTTGTTGATTCATTCTCTCCATTATCAATGTCTGCAGCCTGTGAAGCAGATCTGTTTACCGATACAAATGCAAGAACTCTCTGCCCCTTGCCGGTGTATTCCTCTATCTTCTCCCTGTTCTCCCGGAGCTGCACCTTTGAAAGCAGGTATTCAGGAGCACCGAGACGATAGGTTTCAGTTTTGGTCTGGATCTCGGAATATTTTGTTGCCGATGAGAAAGGCATCATCCTGACAGCTGTCATAGCTGCCGGATCAAGAAAGTGTTCCCTGAGGGCACACATGGTTATATTTGTATCCGGGATCGTGTGTATATATTTCGAAAGAAGACTGCTTAAGCCTTCAAGATCATCGGCATTGGTATTGTCCTTAGGGAGAAATATGCCTGTGACCGTCATCACCTCATTGGTGATGGTTCCGGTTTTATCAACGCAAAGCACATCAACCCTAGCAAGCGTCTCAATACTCTTCATATCGTGAAGAAGAACCTTCTTCATGGCAAGTCTTGCAGCACTCATGGTAAGTGCAACGGTAAGCAGCAGATAAAGTCCCTCAGGGATCATACCTACAACCGCCCCGACCATGGCAACGACGCCGTCCTCAAGAGTTCTGCCATTGATAACAACCGAATTAATGACCATAAGAATACCCACAGGTATGATAACAACACCTGCGATCTTGATAATGGTCTCTATATCTTTGATCATCTCGGATTTCTTATTCTTAACTTCCTTGGCCTTTGTAGTAAGCTTTGCGGCATAGGAATCAACTCCGACATGAGTGAGCTCTGCCATACACTCTCCGGAAACCACAAAGCTGCCCGACATGAGAGGGTCTCCCGCATCCTTTTCAATCTCATCTGCCTCACCGGTCAGAAGTGATTCGTTCACAGAAACCTTTCCACTCACAACCTCTGCATCTGCAGGAACCTGCTGCCCTGAAGAGATCAGTATCGTATCTCCCAGAACCAGCTTTTCACTGTTGGTCTTAACCTTCACGCCATCCCTGATAACGGTATATTCCGCAACATCCAGAAGAGAAAGTGCATCGAGAACCTTCTTGGCCTTGAGCTGCTGAACGATACCTATGATAATATTTGCTATAACTACCGGCAGGAAGGTCAGATTTCGTAAATATGCTCCAACGGCGATGATAAGGATAGAAAGGCCGAAAAAGATGGCATTGAAATAAGTCACGATATTACCGAAAAATATCGATGACACACTCTGAGATGACTGATTCGGCAGTTTGTTGGATTTTCCTTCCCTGGCTCTTTTCGCAGCCTCTTCAGTGGTAAGGCCTGCAGGAATTATAACCCGCGGTTTATTATTCAGATATTTTTTAGCTTTGAGTCTTTGCCTTTTTTGCTTTTTTCTGACTTGATAACCCATATTTTTTCCCTTAAATACTTTAATTAACCTTTTTCACTGAAAATCAGTATAACCGACGCTTACGCCACTTTCAACCTTTTCTATAATAAAAATAAAGCATGCCTCTCGCGGCATGCATCGCTTATATAAAAAGAAGCCCCTTCAACAGTGGACCATATGCCTCCGCTGCCGAAAGGGCACTGTATCTTTATTCTATAATTTATCTACATATCCACATGCCGCAAGAGCCGCAACCGCGCCGTCCGACGCAGCCGTAACCAGCTGTCTGACCTGCTTTGTCCTGCAGTCGCCGGCAGTGAAAAGTCCGGGTGTTCTGGTCATGCAGTCCTCGCCCGAAATGATATAACCGGCTTTATCGAGCTCTGCCAGCTCAGAAAATGCCTTATTGTCAGGCTCCTGACCGATTGCGATGAAAAGCCCTTCAACCGCTATATCCCTTTCTTCTCCGGTGAGTTTATTTTTTACTCTTACTCCGGACAGTCTGTCTTCACCCAGAAGCTCCGTAACCGTTGAATTAAGGACAAATTCTACATTCTCCTTCTTTTTAAGTGCGGCCAGACCTTCCTTCTCGCCACGGAATTCATCTCTTCTGTGGATCACATAAACCCTGCTGCAGTAATTCGTCAGGAACATTGCGTCCTCAATGGCTGTATTTCCGCCGCCGTTTACCGCAACAGCCTTGCCCTTATAAAAGGCTCCGTCGCAGGTCGCACAATAAGAGATACCTCTTCCTGTGAGAGCATCCTCCCTCTCGATACCAAGGTGACGGTTCTTTGCTCCGGTAGCAAGGATGACGGATTTCGCTTCATAGGTTCCGCCGGAGGTTGTTATTTTAAATATTTTGTTTTCGTTTGTAACCTCAAGCACCTGCTCGAAGATAACTTCAGCACCGAGCCCGGTCGCCTGCTCGTACAGTCCGGTTGCATAATCAAAACCGGAAATATTTTTTATACCGGGATAATTCTCGATCTCGGGTGTATTTACAATCTGGCCGCCATAGGTATAGCCCTCAAAGGCTGCCGTCTTCTTCCCGGCTCTCTGTCCGTATATCGCCGCCGAAAGTCCTGCCGGACCCGCGCCAACTATTGCTATATCATACATATTACATCCTCCTGAACCGAAACCGGTGCAGTCATATCATGAGCATTTTCACTATAACTTACTGCACACTATGGTTCATAAAATATCATTATGCCTTCAGCCACTCTGCGATTGCCGGCTTCGGTTTGAAGCCCACACTCCTCTTTGACTCCGCACCGTTCTCGAAAACGATAAGGCAAGGGATTGAGCTGACATTAAACTTAACGGCAAGATCCGTTGCATCATCAACATTTATTCCCACAAACTTAACCTCCGGAATCTCGTCCGCAAGCTGGTCAACAACCGGTGAGAGCATCTTGCACGGTCCGCACCATGATGCCCAGAAATCAACGAGCACCGGCTTATCACTCTTTAATACTTCCTCTTCAAACTGTTCAGGCTTTATCTGTAATGCTGACATATCTTATTCCTCCTTAAAAATATCTTAATTTACATGCTTTAATATCTTGTGAAGCAGATCATACAGGGTCTTTGCTTCCTCAGGTTCGATGCAGATGCAGCTTCCGATCTCTTCAGGGATCCTGACTGCCTCCTCACGAAGCTCCATTCCCTTCTTAGTTACGGAAACCATGAGATTTCGCTCGTCCGACTTCTTTCTGTGTCTTGTTATATAGCCCTTCTGCTCAAGCTTTTTGAGAAGCGGCGTAAGGGTTCCCGAATCCAGAAAGAGCATCTCACCCATTTCCTTTACGTTGGTTTTTTTCTTCTCCCACAAAACCATCATGGCAATATATTGAGTATAGGTCAGATCGAGTCTGTCGAGAAGCGGTTTGTATTTTCTGATAACCTCCTTGGAGCAGGCATACAGCGGGAAACACAACTGATTCTCCAGCCTGAGACATGCATAAACGTCATCCTTCTCCGCCTCTGTTTTATCTGAAATATGGTTATCCTCCACCTTACCACCTTCTTTCTAATCTATCTCCCTCAGCCGCCATAATAACGTGATCGTGTGGCATGAGGTTATATTCTTCCTTGTATTTCTGTTATTGATACGCATTTTAATTGTTTACAATTTAATTATACACAAATCATCTAAACTGTCAACACCTTTTTCTTCATAAAAATATCTCAAATTTATTATTTCTTTATGGCAATTAATTCCATGTCATGGTATAATTTCTATTGTGGTGGTTCAGCATGGGGAGAGCCGCCATATGGGGTAAAAAACTATAGCTGTTTCCGGCCGGAAAGCCGCGAAAAAGCGTTATTGGAGGAGTATTCCTATGAAATTCAGACTTGCGTCCCTGCAGATGAATGTCATCACTGACAAGGACAGATGTATAGATTATCTTGAAAAAAATCTTCAAAAACCGGAGCTTCGTGGTGTCGACGTACTGACACTTCCGGAGATGTTCTGCTCACCTTATCAGAGTTCTGCTTTTCCTGAATATGCTGAGCCCGAAGGCGGCGAGATGTGGCAGGCAATGTCGGAACTTGCCAAGAAATACCGCATCTATCTTTCAGCCGGTTCAATGCCTGAGAAAACTCCCAACGGAAAGATATACAATACTGCATATGTTTTTAACCGTGAAGGTCACCAGATAGCCAAGCACAGAAAGGTGCATCTTTTTGATATTTCGATCATGGGAGGGCAGGTATTTAAAGAGTCCGACACACTCACTGCCGGCGATTCCATAACAACCTTTGAAACTGAATTCTGCACTATGGGACTCTGTATCTGCTTCGATATCAGATTTCCTGAAATGTTCCATTCCATGGTATGGAGAGGAGCCAAGGTGATCCTTGTTCCCGCATCCTTCAACATGACGACCGGTCCGGCTCACTGGGAGCTTCTGTATCGTGCGAGAGCCGTCGACAATCAGGTTTATATGGTCGGCACAAGTACAGCGAGAGATTATGCAAGCAGCTATATTTCTTATGGCAATTCTCTCATCGTTGATCCGTGGGGCAGAGTTCTCGCCCGTCAGGACACGGCAGAAGGCGTAAATGTTATTGAGATCGACACGGACGAGGTAAATCGCATACGAAGCGAGATGCCTGTGCTGTAGCGATCCGGCATTATGTCATATTTGTAAACGATATTAACCACATTATAATGTCACAGATTCACGTATATATGTGCCTCCCGCGACACAGCCTATCCGGTATGATGGATACTATTGAACGTGCAGAGACATGTATATACGTGAATAACCAACGTTTTGATGTGGATAAATATAAGAAAAATACACGGAGGTGGTTACATGAATGTATTTACTACGGACAAGATCCGAAACGTTGCCCTGCTCGGACACGGGGGTTCCGGCAAGACTTCACTCGCTGAGGCACTGACATTTCTGTCAGGCATAACAACACGTATGGGTACTGTTGACGGCGGCAATACGGTAAGTGATTACGACAAGGAAGAGATCAAGCGTAAGATCTCTATCAAGACCTCAGTCATTCCTATTCAGTGGGAGGGCTTCAAGGTAAATCTCCTTGATACACCGGGATATCCTGATTTCATCGGTGAAGTTGAGGAAGCTGTATCCGTTGCTGACGCTGCAATAATCGTTGTTAACGGTAAGACCGGTATTGAGCCGGGAACAAAGCGTGCGTGGGAGCTCTGTGAAGCAAAGAAGCTCGCAAGAATGATATTTGTTACAAACATGGATGATGACAAGGCAAGCTTCAGAGAGATCGTTCAGGGTCTTCAGGATATGTATGGCAAGAGGATCGCTCCGTTCCATCTTCCGATACGTGAAAATGAGCAGTTCGTAGGCTATGTTAATGTCATTCAGCAGAAGGCAAAGAGATGGAATGATAAGGGTACCGTTGATAAATTCGACGTTCCTGATTACTCACAGGAAAACCTTTCTATATGCCGTGAAGCTCTTCTTGAAGCAGTTGCCGAAACAAGTGAAGAGTTCATGGAGAGATACTTCGGCGGTGACGAGTTCTCTGAGGACGAGATCAGATCAGCCCTCCGTGTTGGCGTTTCAGATGGTTCCGTAGTTCCAGTTCTCATGGGATCAAATACACTCGCAAGAGGAATGTACACCCTCATGGCTGATATTATCAAATACTTCCCAAGCCCTGACAAATGCAAGCTCGCAGGTATCAGCACATCAAATAACGAGGTATTTGAAGCTAATTATGATTTCTCTAAGCCAAAGTCAGCTTATATATTTAAAACTATCGCCGATCCTTATATCGGTAAGTATTCTCTCATCAAGGTCTGCTCAGGAGTACTGAAACCTGATGATACTCTCTTCAATTATCATCGTGACGTTGATGAGAAACTCGGAAAGCTTTATACCATCTGCGGAAATAAGGTAGAAGAGGTTAAGGAACTTCATGCAGGCGACATCGGCGCCCTTGCTAAGCTCGGCGAAAGCCAGACAACGGATTCTCTTTCAACAAGAAAGAACCCTATCACCTTCATCCGTGCCGCTATCTCTAAGCCTTATGTATTCAGAAGATATGCCGCAGCAAATAAGGGCGATGAGGACAAGATCTCTCAGGCACTTTCAAAGCTCCTTATGGAAGATCTTACACTTAAGATTGAGAACGACGGCGCAAACGGCCAGACTCTCATCTATGGTATAAGCGGAAACCAGCTTGAGATCGTTCAGAGTACTCTCAAGGAGAAATACAAGGTTGATATCGTTCTCATGAAGCCTAGAACAAGCTTCAAGGAGACCATCACCAAGAAGGTTGATACAGAATACAAATATAAGAAGCAGTCCGGCGGACACGGCCAGTATGGTCACGTTAAGATCATTATGGAGCCATCCGGAGATATGGATACTCCTTACACCTTTGAGCAGACCGTTGTCGGCGGTGCAGTTCCGAAGAACTACTTCCCTGCAGTTGAGAAGGGTATCGAGAATTCCGTTAAGGCAGGTCCTCTTGCGAAGTATCCTGTTGTAGGCGTTAAGGTTAATCTCTATGACGGAAGCTATCATACAGTTGACTCTTCCGAGCTCGCATTCAAGGTTGCTACAGAGCAGGCCTTCAAGCAGGGATTCATGGATGCCAAGCCTATCCTTCTCGAGCCTATCGCAACAATCAGAGTTGTGGCTCCTGATGCATACACAGGCGATATCATGGGCGACCTCAATAAGCGTCGTGCAAGAGTTCTCGGCATGAACCCTGTAGGCAACGGAGATCATGAGGTTCTTGCAGATATTCCTTATATCGAACTCTATGAGTACGATACCAGACTCTTCTCTATGACGAAGGGCAGCGGTACCTTCTCTTATGAGTTTGCACGTTATGAGCAGGCTCCTGAAGAGATCGCTAAGAAGGAGATCGAGGCTGCAGCTGCACAGTAAATAACAAGCCAGCGACATAAAATAAGAGATACAGACGGGTACATACCGTACTGTATCTCTTATTTTTATGTTATACGACGCCTATGGCGCTGGTTCTTGACGAGTGAATCCTGTCAAGAACAGACATGGCTTGTTGTTAGTCAGTCTTCTTTGTCTTACTGATCATCCTTAACAACCACGGCTTATAATTATCATCATTTTTCTTCTTTTCTATGTAATACAAAATGTTATATGCCCAAACAAGCACAACAGCTAAAACAAAGGCTAAGAACACATAAACATTCTCTACTTCTCCGTAAAGAAGTGCTCCCACTAATATCATAATAAATGCTAAAACAATTGTTATAATTCTAATTATTTTTATCTTATTCATGGGTAGCATCCTTTATCACTTTGTCACTCGACGTTTTTAAGTGCTTCCGACAGCGGAATTTTCTTAATTCTGTGGAAGTCGATGAATGATATCACCAGGTATGCTGCGTAAAGTGCAACGATCATGATGATGTACGACTGCCAGCTTACGGAAATCGTGAACCAGCCTGACATCCTTGCCATAACCTTGCGCCAGAACCAGTCAATAACTGCATAAGCCGCAAATACACTGAGTATATCAAAGGCTATCATCATTATAGTCGTTGTTCTTATGTACAGCTTACTAATCTCCTTATTTTCATAACCCAGCACCTTAACCATCGAGATGGACTGTCTGTTCTTCTCGATAATGATCTTGGTAATCAGATAAATAAGCAGTGCTGCGATAAGTACCGTCAGAACTGAGAAGTAGTCCATATAGCTACCGATCGAATGATCGAGCTGATTAGCCATCTTGGTTATATCATCAACGCTTACTACTTTATAAATATAGTCCTCCGGGATATCGGTTATCTCGGTATCAGACATATATCCGCTGAAATATGACGGATCATTTCCAAAGAAAGCATTGTAGTTATCCATCGGCATGAAAACGATCAGTGAGCCCATATACTCGTAGATGCCCTTAACCTTAAATTTGTATTTTCTGCTGGCGTACTGATCTTTGAGAGTGATTGTATCGCCCTCTTCAATCCTATATTTCTCTGCATATGGCTGAGAAATATAAACCTCATTGTCCTTGAGGTTAGCAGTAATCCTCAGATACCTGCTGTCAGCAGCATATCCGACGATCATGATCTCTTCTCCGACCTTTGGACCATCAACCGTTACAAGGTTTGAAACGCATGATTTTTCCGCATCCTGATTAGCTGTAACTATCTCATTGCCTTCAACATCTACCGTACTTCTGAGGAAATATTGATACTGAGCATACATCTTCTCCGGCGCCTCTTTCATGTATTTGTCAAGTGTGTCCGGCATGCCCAGGCAGAACATAAGCATGATCATAACGAAACAGGTTCCGATGAAGAGAACTACGTAGCTGGAAACGTTGTTAAGTATATTTCTCGTTCTGAAACGTGTGAAGAACTTCCAGTGAGGCAGCTTCAGCGCTTTCTTCCTCTTCGACATTCTGAGATCGTGACGGAGGAATCTGAGCGGCGATATGAACAGCTTCTTTCTTATCATAATGTAGTTAATGACAAGCATCATTGCGATCGGAGTAATTGTTGTCAGAAGGAATGCCTTGGAATTCCAAAGCGTCTTATACGTCGGAAGGCTGTAGCTGTCATAATACATACCTACAACCACATCCTTAAATATCGTATATCCTGCAAGGTTTCCAAAAACTGCTGCGGCAAGAGTAACGATGATCGGCATTGACATATAATGGCGAACCATCTCTCTCCTTGTGTAACCTGAAGCCCTAAGGGTTCCGATAACGACCGAATCCTCATCGATCTTGTTACTGATATTTATTGCAAATATAAACGCGAATACCGCAAGCAGTATTATAAGAAGATAGAGTGCAAGGTTCTCATCATTTTCAAAATCATCGGTTGCAAAATGGATTGCCTGGTTCATATACTCAGGTACATAATCCTCGACGTTAATATCATTTGCAGGATCCTCGTCATAATAAGTTGACATTGCAACACCACCGAGTATCTCAACAAACTCGTCACTCTTCTTTTTCTTGGCTTCCTTGTCATCTTCAGGCTTATCATTGTAAGACCATGCATACTGATAAACCGACTTTGCTTCAAGCTTATCAAACTGATCCGAAGTAACTACACCGATATTAAAGGTGAGCGCATCAAACATCGTATCACTGTTGCTCTTGTAAAGTGTACTGTAATCGCTGAGAGCCACAAGTCCGGTTACTTCAAACCTTTCTCCGTTAAGATAGAGATTATCGCCAACCTTTATGCCGCAGTTATCTGCATGCATTCTGTCAATAGCAATCTCTCCTTCCTTCTCAGGAAGTCGACCCTTCATGATACTGGCTCTGTTAACTTCTTCTCTTGACTTAAACAGTCTGATAACAACAGGATCATCCTTTGCCTTGGTCTTGTCCGTGGTCTCAGTAAAATCCTTGTAAAACTGTTCGTAAAGCTTTACGTTTGCTTTTTCTTCCAAGCTGTTTACAAAATCGTCATCAGCTTTTCTTGAAAGATTGAAGTGTCCATCCTCTACGTTATATTTTGAAAATGCATCATGTCCGGACTTCAGCATACTGTTGTTAGCCACGAACATGCCCGATACAAATCCGATGGTAAGGAAGAGTATCAAAAATATGATCAGATTTTTCTTAAAATCCTTCTTCAGCTCCTTCGGGAGCCTTTTTGTAAGTGGACTTCTCATCCTTAAACTCCTTTCATGCCTGACATTCCGTATCACCCTTTCATCTGTCTACAGTCCGTGATATTCGGCTTGTCAGTCATCATTATTGATTGAAGTCTCCTCCAACCGATGTCTTCTCACGTTTTTTCTCTCGTGACTCTTAATTACCAGTCAAGATCTACCGCTGAGATCCTTTCTTCATTTACTATGTTCTTTCTTACAACACCGTCACGAAGCTTGATAACGTGGTCAGCCATGTGCTGGATTGCCTCATTGTGTGTAACCATGATGACTGTATTTCCGTATTTACGGTTAACATCCTCAATAAGCTTCAGGATGTCCTTCGAGGTATTGTAATCAAGAGCACCTGTCGGCTCATCGCAGAGCAGGATGTCCGGATTCTTAACGATAGCTCTTCCTATAGAGGTACGCTGCTGCTGTCCTCCTGAAAGCTGACTCGGAAGCTTATGACGATGCTCATAAAGACCGAGAGTCTTGAGCAGGTCGTCGATATCCAGCGGATTGTCCGAAAGATATGCACCGACTTCTATATTTTCCTTTACGTTAAGGTTTGGAATAAGGTTGTAAAGCTGAAATACATAACCGAGGTGCTTGCGGCGGTACATTGTAAGTGTCTTCTCGTCCATATCCTCCAGCTTGTCGCCATTGATCGAGATGTAACCGCTGTCTGCATTGTCGATGCCACCGATTATGTTCAGAAGAGTTGACTTACCCGAACCTGACGGTCCGAGCAGTACACAGAACTCTCCGTTAGCAACGGAAAAATTCATTCCGCGAAGTACTTCCTGACGTGTATCGCCTTCACCATAGGCTTTTTTAACGTCAACGATTTCGAGAAAATCTTTGTTCTCACCCATTTTGTTTTCCTCCATTTATAAACACTTTATAAAATACTATAGTTATTATATGCTCTCTTGCTCATATGCTTATCTGTTCATATGTTCAATCGATGTGTAGAGTATAATATCCTTTTACGGATATGTCAACAAAAAATTGAAAAATATTATTAAATTACATAACACTGTTATGGAAAGGGCAAATATATAGGTCCGGCCTTTCCGAACCTGTATATTTTATTCAGCTTTATTACTGTCTCAATCCATAAACTGCCGTCCGGTTTCTATTCCGGACGAGTACCACTGTACAACTAATCAAGATCGAGTACTGCCAGCCAGCCGCCGATCATATATGCCATCATATTTCTCAGCTGCCTTTCGGCCTCTTTCTCATCCTTACAATGAGTTACTATATGAATAAATATATCAATCTGATCGTGTGACATCCAATGAATGATGAACTTGTCCTCTTTCGTCAGATTTCTTGTACTCTTATAACCTTTCATTGCCGCGTACATCTTGGAGTAATGCCCCTCTACAAGATCAACCATATGATCGGGCAGATTTTCATAGGCAGAGCCCTGAGCACGTGTCAGTAGCAGATCGAATGCCTGCTTGTTTTCAAACAGAAAGCTTATAACATTTTGTGCTATCTCCATATCATCTTTAAAGCCGGCCTGTAAAGCAGCTCTGGTCAAGTCCAGGGATTTCTCCTTAAGCTCCTTTGAAGCAGCCACTTCCTCGATAAAATGTACTATGAGCATCTTCTCCAGCTTCTTTAAAGGTCCGCCCACAAGACTCGCGAAAAGATCCTCTTTATCCTTAAAGAAAAAATAAAGAGCACCTGTTGTAACGCCTGCTTCCTTGCAGATATTTCTGAGAGACGCCTTCATATATCCTTTTTCTGAAAACTCCTTCATGGCACAGCTGAGAAGCTTCTTTTTGGTCTCTTTATCTCTATCCATGGCAATCCTTTCGTAATCAATATCGGATAACACTGTTATGTATCGTAGTTAGAGTATATGCATAACACCGTTATCTTGTCAACCCTTTATTTCCCTTATTTTTTTCTCTTATATATTAATTAAACATATTCGACCACAATATAACACAATATTTCTGATTGTATTATCCATACCGTTGATTTATAATTTAAACTAGGTTTTTATAACGATATATGCGGTTTTTCCGGTATTACCGGCGTTGCAATAAACTCGACCGATGCGCTGAATACTCACCTGAGAGTGTGTTTTCAGCAGGAATACCGGAGTAACTTTTTACAGAGAGGAGGTCCAACAAATGCATCTTGCGTATTACTATGCTGTTTTTACCATGTCCCTCCTCTGTACAGGAATCTATGCCTACATGTGGCACAAGCATTTCAATGTATGCTTTACCATGATCTTCACCTTCGTTCCTCTCTGCAACCTCGGATATCTTCTTGTTGCAACCTCAGAAAATATTAGGGAAGCCTACGTGGCCGTTAAACTTGTATATACCAGCTGTTATCTGTCTATATTTATTATGTTTGCGATACTCGACCTCTGCAATGTTCGTCTGAAGAGGTGGATGATCGTATCATTTATACTTATTTCTACTATAGTCTATGCTTCGGTTGTAACAATCGGTCAGACCAAACTCTTCTATAAAAGTGGAAGGCTTGTTGAAAAAGACGGATATTCCACGATTGTCGACAAAACCTACGGGCCGATGCATGCAGTATTTATCGCTATGATAATCATATATTTCCTGATCCCGCTTGCCACGATGATATACTCTATGCTGAAGAAGAACGATGCATCCAACAAGATCATCAGTCTACTTATGCTTTCCGAGGCGATAAGCTTCATCTCCTACTTTGCAGGCAAGAAGATCACCTTTAACTTTGATCCGATCCCGCTAAGCTACGTCATTGCGCAGATAATCTTCCTTATCATCATCAGAAGGATCAGCCTCTATAATGTAACTGACGCCGGTATCGATTCCATCGAAATGAGCGGCGATATCGGCTTCGCAGCCTTTGATGAAAAGCTCAATTTCCTTGGCGGA
The DNA here is from genome assembly GCA_946544235.1 of uncultured Lachnospiraceae bacterium. Lineage (GTDB taxonomy): Bacteria > Bacillota > Clostridia > Lachnospirales > Lachnospiraceae > Eubacterium_Q. The sequence goes on from CAMNMC010000116.1 coordinate 53,915, forward strand.
AGCGACATTGCGCTGATCGTTTTTCCAGAGCTTATGAAGATCAAGATAGACACACCTGCCGAGAGAAATGAAAGGGTCAACAAGGAGATCGTATCGAAGATTAAGGCTTTCATAGAAGATGGCGACGATGACAGCTTCACCAAAACCTGGGGCAACGAGATCTACAGAGTCACGATCACCAGGCTTTACAATGCAAAAAAATGCAGAGGCTATCAGCTTCTTATAAGAAACGACACCAAGGAACAGAATTATATCAAGCTTATCAACAGCTTCAATGACAGCCTCGAGAAAGAGGTTGACCTTAAGACCAGGCGTCTCGTTGAAATGCATGACAATCTCATTCTAAGCATGGCGACCATGGTTGAAAGCCGCGACAACTCAACCGGCGGTCATATCAAACGAACCAGCGATGTGATCAAGATACTTATAGAAGAAATACAGAAGGACAATGTATTTCACCTTTCCGAAACCTTCTGTCACAACCTCATCAAGGCTGCGCCGATGCATGACCTGGGTAAGATTGCCGTTGATGATGCAATACTCAGAAAGCCCGGACGTTTTACGCCGGAAGAATTCGAGCAGATGAAGAAACACGCAGCAGAAGGCGGCCGGATAGTTCACGAAATCCTTAAAAATACAGACGACTACGATTTCCACATTCTTGCAGAAAACGTTGCCCACTATCATCATGAGAGGTGGGACGGATCAGGCTACCCTGAAGGGCTGATCGGTGAAGATATCCCTCTCGAGGCCCGTATCATGGCTATCGCCGATGTTTACGATGCCCTTGTAAGCAAGCGTGTTTATAAGGAAAGCATGAGCTTCGAGGAAGCCGACAAGATCATTATGGAAGGCATGGGCAAGCATTTTGATAAGAGGCTTGAGCGTTACTACGTTGCCGCCAGACCAAGGCTGGAGGAGTATTATACACTTAACTCGTAACTGTAACCTGAGAAATATTGTTCGCACAATTAACCTAAAATTTGTGTCTGTTCTGGTATAATTCCCGACCAGACACAAATTTTTATTTTTTATTCAACGTTTTCCACCCTTTATTTGTATATATAATGAAAGGGGGTATTTTAATCATGTCAAAATCCTTGTTACGTACGGACGAGGAAATTGAAAGTATCTATAAAAGGAACGTTCAGGTTATCTATAAAATATGTTTCACTTTTATGAAGAACCGCCATGAAGCAGAAGATGCAGTTCAGGAAACATTCTTAAAGCTTATTTCTTCCGGAAAGAGCTTTGAATCTTCTGAACATGAAAAAGCCTGGTTGATCAGAACAGCCTCAAATATTTGTAAAAATAACTTGAAGCATTGGTTTAAAAAAAGAGAAGACATTGATGAACATATTAACAGCATTTACTCTTTAGATCCGCCTATTGACGAAACATTGCAAGCTGTTATGAATCTGCCAGACAAGTATAAAACGGTTGTCATTCTCTATTATTATGAAGGCTACTCGTCCGTTGATATAGCTAGAATTCTAAAAAGACCGGAATCAACAATCAGATTTTATCTATGTGATGCCAGAAAAATACTTAAAAAGAGGCTAGGTGATAGTTTTTATGAACAATAAGATTCATGAATCTCTCGATTCAATAAAGCTGAGTACGGAAGATGAAAATCGTATTCTTGATAATATTTATACGTTACACGAAAAGAAAACGTTCGTTAAGCGGAATAGGCGCCGGGTTTTAGTTATCCTTTCCGTATTCCTTCTATGCTCAATCACCGGTATTACTCTTTATGCTGCAATTCACCATGATGTTTCTATCAGCGTAAAGGATAACGATAGTTTGATGAACGAAAGAACACTCTCATTTTCTGTAAATGACCCCGATATCCGGATTCCGGCGGATTCTTTCTCTGCTGCAATGGTTAAAGAATCAAGGGATACCTTGAACGAGCAGTTTTCATCCTATGATCCGCTAAGCTCGTCATCACCTGATCTGATAATTAAATACTTTTCAACCATTGAATCTTCATTGGAATACCTGGGTTATCCTGTATTTTATCCGAAGATCAATATCAGGTATAACACTGTCACCATGTATATTTGGGGTAATTCCTTCGGTGAGATCACAGAGGTAATACTGACAGTTGATTATCACCCTTCCTCTTCGGCAAGCTTCTGTAATGTCATACATCTATTTACCGATAAATACGATGGCGCTATCAAAATCGACTATATAATAAACGATCAAGAAGATAATAATGTAACTACTTCAAACTATATAGAGAATGGCAGGGAATTTTTAGTTGCAGCTTATAAGTCATCAAATCCTGATTGGACAAGCAAGGTTGTATTCTGGCAGGAGGATTCCGCTGTTTATGAATTGCAGCTAAGATTCACCAAAGCAGGAGAAAATGAAGCAGAAACATATATGTCAGACTGGATGAATTCTTTTAAATAACTCTTTTTACCTTTCAGATCACAAAACCTTTGAGTGAACAAGAATTATGGTTGTTATTAGGCACAACCTATGAACAAACACAGATCATGTATAAAAGGAGGAACTCGTCATGAAAAACAAAAAATATCTTTCACTAATTTTATGCTTTCTAATGGTCATATTGGTTTCAATGCATGAAATCAACGCATCCGCCAAAGATAAGGATGCAGATGCTAAGGATAACAAATATATCGATGGCTTCTATGAATATCCGATAACAATAATGTCAGACGATTGGTTTAATTACTCTGTAAAAGAGAAGGTTGCCATGCTGATAATTGATCAGGAAACTCTCAATAGAATGACTGATCGTCAACTTGTTTATGCTATTGCAGATTATCCTTATCTAGTTGATATTTATCTTTATAACAGTTTTGAGGAAGGTCTGACCAACTTCAAAAAGAATTGTAGTGCTTACTGCGAATTAATGGAGAGGCTCTCCGGAATAGAGTCACTCAAAACATATAGTGAAGAAATAATAGAATCTTATAAGATTACACCAAGGCTCGATGGTCAAACAGATTTTGTTGCGAATGCATTAAATGATATTATTGAATATTATGATGAAGATAATTTGCGCCCCTCATCAGGTACGAGAGCCACTGTAATGACACCAAACCATACCTCAGTTTATGTAACTACCCCATCTGAAACTCATACAACAAATTATCATACTTCATTGGACAATTCCGTTGTATCTACCTATGGCGTCACAAAAGTCCGTACCGGTTCATGTAAGTATAATTGTCACTCTTATGCGTGGTATTCTATTTCCTCTAACAATCCATATTGGATGCCTGATCCAACAGCATATACGACAGATGGCAGTTATACGAAAAAATTTACCGGAACGCCATCATCATCAATTAATACAAGTGGAATAAGTGTTAATGATAGGGTATATTATGCAAACAAGACTCATACCGCTTTTTTCATAGATAATCCATCAAGTGGTGCACCATTGGGAACACTCCTAGTTAAATCAAAGTGGGGACAAGCAGGTGTATTTGAACATGCGGTTTCAAATGTTCCAGCAGGTTACGATGATTCAACCTTAACAATATGGCATCGTTAATATCCTTATCAAATAGCTTTATAGCATAGTTGCGACACAATATACTCCCTTATAGGTTTCAATTCTGACAAATTGTTACCCATAAGGGAGTTTAAATTATTATATACAAGGCTCATAATACACTCAAAAAAATCCAACAAAAAACAAGGTCAAAAATTTTATATATTTTGTCCTTGAAATACAGATAAATTTTTGTTAATATAACTTAATTCCAAATTTTCCCACAGAACAGAGGCGCTCTGGATGTGGGATATTTGATTATATAACCCCACAATATAATAAAAGAAAAGGAGAAAAGAAATGGCTTACTACTACGAAGAACCATCTCGCACATTTGGTGAATACCTTCTTGTTCCTGGTTACTCATCATCTGAATGTGTACCGACATCAGTCAGCTTAAAGACACCGCTTGTAAAATATCGTAAGGGCGAAGAGGAATGCCCATTTTCGTTAAATATTCCTATGGTTTCTGCGATCATGCAGTCAGTTTCAGGCGACAAGCTCGCTGTTGCTCTCGCAAAGCAGGGCGGAATCTCATTTGTATATGGTTCACAGACAATCGAAGAAGAAGCCAATATGATCCGCCGTGTTAAGGCATATAAGAAGGGTTTTGTTACAAGTGATTCAAACCTTTCACCTGAGGCAACACTCGGTGATGTTCTTGATCTCAAGGAGAGAACAGGTCACTCAACCGTTGCCATCACAGATGATGGAAGCTCACACGGCAAGCTCCTCGGTATCGTTGCTTCAAGAGATTATCGTCTCTCAAGAATGGAGAAGAGTCTCAAGGTTACCGAGTTCATGACTCCTATTGATAAACTTATAGTTGCAAGTGATGAAACATCTCTTCATGACTGCAACGATATAATCTGGGATAACAAGATCAATACACTTCCACTTGTTGACAAGGAAGGCCACCTCTCATACATGGTATTCCGTAAGGATTATGACAGCCACAAGGAAAACGTTAACGAGCTCCTCGATGCTCATAAGAGCTATGTAGTTGGTGCCGGAATAAATACAAGAGATTATGCTGAGAGAGTTCCTGCACTTGTCGAAGCAGGCGTTGATGTTCTTTGTATCGATTCTTCAGAAGGCTACAGCGAGTGGCAGTCAAGAACAATTAAGTGGATCAGAGAGAATTACGGCGATTCAGTTAAGGTTGGTGCCGGAAATGTAGTTGACGGCGAAGGCTTCAGATTCCTTGCAGAAGCAGGTGCTGACTTCGTTAAGATCGGTATCGGCGGCGGTTCTATCTGTATTACACGTGAGACTAAGGGTATCGGACGTGGACAGGCTACAGCTGTTAAGGATGTTGCCAAGGCACGTGATGAATATTATAAAGAGACCGGCATATACGTTCCAATCTGCTCAGACGGTGGTATCGTTTACGATTATCATATTACTCTTGCACTTGCAATGGGCGCTGATTTCGTAATGCTTGGAAGATATTTCGCAAGATTCGACGAAAGCCCGACAAACAAGCTCTTCATCAACGGCAACTACGTTAAAGAGTACTGGGGCGAGGGTTCTAACCGTGCTCGTAACTGGCAGAGATATGACCTCGGCGGAGCTACAAAGCTTTCATTCGAGGAAGGTGTTGACAGCTACGTTCCTTACGCAGGTCCTCTTGCAGAAGGCGTTCAGAGCACACTTTACAAGGTTAAATCAACCATGTGCAACTGTGGTGCCCTCTCAATCGAAGAGCTCCAGCAGAAGGCTAAGCTTACAGTCGTTTCCGCTACTTCAATCGTTGAAGGCGGCAGCCACGACGTAATCCTTAAGAGCAGCACAAAGAAATATGATTAATCATCAAAAAGCAAGAATCCCGTCGGACATCTCCGACGGGACTTTTTTATTTTGTTTATATTTGTTTATTTTGTTTATATTTGTTTATTTTTGTTTACTGTAAAATTATGGTTCCTAATTATCTTTATCTTGCAGATAGTCCTTAAGATACGCTATACAGAAGCAAACCTCTCCTCTTTTTATCTGTTTTATAACCCCAGAATCGATCAACCTTTTTTTGTATCGCTGGGCGTATGCCGCGCTCACTTCCATCCTCTCGGCTATATCCGATACCCTGCTGGTCTCTATATCCTGCGTCATAGATTTTAGAAATTCAATATCCCTGTCGGACAATGTATTAAGCGTTGTCTCGCAGATATCCGTAATAAAATCTGTTTTAGCATCATTTAAGGCTTTTTCATACATATTCTTATCAATTTGACCCGAATCATCTGAATATATAGTTATATAATGCCCTGCCAGCTGCATAAGATATGGTGAGCCCTCAGTAAAACCTGCCAGCTCATCATATTTTGATACATCAAGCGATATTCCAAGTTCTTTAAATACTTTTCTGTAATAGTCAGAGATCACTCTTTCATTCAGTGGTCCAAGATCTATCTTTCTTGCCCTGTTAAGGAATGTGAGCACATGTTCATTAAGTGTCGTCGAAACCGCTCCCGGAAGGCCTGCCATAACTATTGCAACATTCAGCCCTTCACCAACCATTTCCTGGTATACCGCAATGAGGCTCTTAAGTGCCTCACTGTTTGCCTGTACCTCATCTACAAGAATCAATACACCTTTTCCCTTCTCAGTAAGTCTTCGGCACACTTCAATCAATCTGTATTCATAACTCTTTTCCATACCACCGGACTTATCAGTCTGGAACCCCAGTCCAAATCCGATAACAGATACATTTCCCCCTGATAGCTCCCTCTTGTCCTGGCGTAAATATTTTGAGCCGTCGTCATACAGCTTTTCGATTATCCTTCGCTGAAGATCAGTCGATACTATAGTTGGCGAAGCAACTACAAAACCATTCCTTCTGGCTATTTCAGCCATTTCCAGAAGCATAACAGTTTTTCCATAGCCTCTTTGTCCCAGTATCAGTGCAGCTCTGTCCCTGCTTCCGGCAGGCGAGTTCAAAGCCGCCTTAAAATATGATAATTCCTCATCCCTGCCAACCATTATTCGTGGGCGATTCCCAAATGAGGGTGCAAAAATACTATCCTTCATGCTCAATCACCTCTTGTTTATTTTGTTTATATTTGTTTATTTTGTTTACTTTTGTTTTTTTTGTTTATATTTGTTTCTTTTGTTTATTTTAAACAAGAGGTCTGTTGTTGTCAATATCTTAAAGCTCTATTTAAATAAAATCACCGCAGGAATTATAACTCCCTGCGGTTACACTCATATTAACAATCTTCCTGTTATCAACCTTTTTTCAGATTATAAGCATTATAAGCATTTTTTTATCATTTCATTGTCATTCAACGCGTTTTCAAGGATTCTGCTCAAAACAGAAGTATATCCCTTTCCAAGTGACTTGGCTTTTGCGAGAGCTGCCGGTGATAATCTGATCGTAACGGTCTTTTTCCGTCTTTCTTCTCTCCTCGCATCTGAAACCCTCTTGAACTCCAACAGTTCTTCATCAGTAATTTCCGGCGAATCTTCATCAAATACGACAGGCATTGCTTCAGACATCTCAAGCATATTTTTCTGTTCTTCCGTCAAAGGTGAAGTTATATCTATATTTTTAATTACTTTTTTAAACATATTGCTACTGTAGAATGCCCAAGCATTTCTCATTAATTCAGTATATATACTACGATCCTATGGCACTATCTCTTCCTCAGCGGCATGATCCTATAGGTATCTCTCATATATTTCTTATATTCATCCCCGAAACGTGCAAGCAGGAGCGGCTCCTCGGTCTTCTGAAGAAGAATTGTCAGGAATATCCAGAAGATGATCGGAAGGACGTACATATATACATTTCCTGAAATGAAAAGTGCACCTGAGCATATGAAAAGTATCGCACAGTAGATCGGATTTCGTGTCAGCGAATATATGCCCGACGTATTCAGCTTTCCGCTTCTGATATAATCATCAATCCTGTCGTCAATCAGAGCTTTTTTCCACATGATAAGTGCGATAACTATAAGAATCGCTCCAATAGCTATATACGGAATACGGAATGTTGAGGAAATACCGTTTTTAAGCGGTCCGACGTGTCCAAAAATCACGCCCAGCACCGTGAGTCCGAGTGCAACGGCTCCGAAGATCGGTCCTGCACCATAAGACGGAAGCGGCTTTGCAGCAGTTTTCACAACCTTCCTCTCAGCAAATTCATCTTCAAGCTCCTGAAGAAGATCATCATCAACTCCTTCAAACTTCTCATCATCGTCCATGACTTTCTTCAACTTGTCATTGATACCCGCCATTCTTCTTTCCTCCTGTTTCTGTATTCTTTTCTCAACCTGTATATAATCTATAATTGTTTATTCTGTACCCTGACTTTTTATCATAATGACCTATGATATATCCAGATATCGCTATGGCATAATATACTGCAAAAACTGTATTTATTTGCCGTATCTCTACGACTCTGTCGAAGCTTCCGTTGATCCCTCAGTCGCTTCCTCAGAAGACTCTCCGGTCGTGCCTTCAGTAGTCTCATCATCCAGCCATCTTGCGGCATCTTCCTTGCTGATCATTTCATGATTAACAAGATAAGATACGCTGTTCTTGACTATTTTTATCGCAGCTTCGTCGCCTGTAGCAACAGCTTTATCAAACCATTCAAATCCTTTTTCATGGTCCGGTTTATTTTCAAATCCAAAACAATAAGCCAATCCCAGATAAGCCATGGCATTATTATCTCCACCATCAATAGCCGTATTAAAACAGTCCATTGCCTTATCATATTCCTTATTATCGAAATATATTATTGCAAGTTTGAGACTTGCCCTAGCTGATCCGTTTTCAGCCATTTCATCAAGACTTGAAATGAGAGTTTCCTTTGTCTCATCTAATTCCTCCATAACTTTAACATATTCATCTAAAGCATCTAAATCACCTGTTTCAGCCGCTCTTTTATACCATTCTGCAGCACTTGCAAGATCAGGGGCATTACCCTCAAGACCTTCACCCGCTTTATCCATTTCTGCCAGCATTTTCATTGCATCCACTTCATCGTTTTCAGCAGCTTTCATCGCCCATTCTCTTGCAAGAGCATAATCCTGTTCAACTCCATATCCTTCACGATAATCCTCAGCTGCAAAATACATACCTCTTGCATAACCCATTTCAGCAGATTTAACATAGTATTTGAACGCTAATTGCACATCCTGTTCAACCCCAAATCCATTATCACTCATTAACCCAAGATAAAATGCTCCTTTTGCAGAACCTTTGGCTTCCGCTTGTCTAAACAGATCCAAAGCATAATTATAATCCTGATTTACACCTGTTCCACTGTAATACATTCTTCCCAGGGAACACATAGCATCAGCGCTTCCCTTATCTATAGCCTTCTCATACCAGTTTTGCGCCTCCCTATAATCCGGCCCATTGTCAGATCGCGCACCATATTCACCGTATAAATACATATCACCAAGGATATCCATGGCCTCCTTATCCCCGTTATCAGCAGCCATTTTATACCAATAATACGCATCATCTACACTCTTTGCTACTCCGGAATAACCATATCTATAGATTCTTCCAAGTGCTCGCATAGAATTACGATATCCAGCATTTGCAGCAATGGTGTAATTAGCTATAGCCTGAGCACCATTCTTTTCAACACCATAACCATTCTGATATGATAAACCAAGGTTACCATATGAGCTCAAATAACCAGCTTTGGATGAACTCTCAAAAAATTCAATAGCCTTAGCAAAATATTTATTTGCCTCTGTATCATTTTGGAGATTATATATTATTCCAATACTAGCAAGAAAGTATCCCTTATTCCACTGAAATGCGTCCGCCCCTATCTGGTAATACTCAATAGCCTTATTATAGTCCGGCTTAATATCGTTACATCCATATCTATAAATCTTTCCCAAATTATCATAAGCCTTCAATGAAATACATGAACACTTACTCTCTGCCGCTTTCAGATAATGATCAACCGCTTCTCCTCCATTTATCGAATTACCATAAAGACCATACTGGCAAATAATTCCTTCATAATACTCAGCCTCAATAGCACCATTCTTTTTTGCTTCATCATTCAATCTCTTAGCCTCATCCAGATCATAGTTGTCAGTTTCTCCCTCATAATACATGATTGCAAGACCGACTCTGCAAAGATCACTGCCTGCCTCTATACCTTTGTTATATTCATCAACCTTACCATTATAATCAAATTCCTGACCCTTTATAAAACCTAAATAGTAATGTGCATCTGCCCTTCCGGCCTCTGCTGCCTGTGTAAAATACACTGCAGCCGTTTCACGCTCCTCCGTACCAAAGTAGCCACTAAAAAGAGCATCCATCCCATCGCTCATCAGCTTATCAATAGCTTCTTCAGAGAATACATCAACAGTTGTACTGGCTTCCGTATTCCCGGTGACGTTTTCTGCTGTACTTCCATCCTCCGTAGAAACCACAACATCACTTCCGCCCTTATCTGGCTTCTTATCCTTCTTTCCTGAAAGCGCAATAATAACACCAACTACTGCCGCAACAGCTACAGCTGCAACGATAGCAGGAATAAGCCATTTCTTCTTGCCTGAATCACCGGAAGACTTTTTTCCGGAGCCTGATGATCCGGTTTTGGCAGAACTGCCTGCTGTCACGTTTCCGGTAGCCTGCGCTCCTGCTGATTTTGCCCCTGATGAATCCGGTTTATGCAGTATCGTTGCAACGTGCCTGCGCAGATCATCAATATTACTGCTGAGATCGCTGCTTAGTGCATCCATCCAATGAACTCTTGTGAGATAATACTCCAGCTCATCATTCATCTGAGATTCGGTAAGTCTGAAAGGTACTATGGTTTTGCCGCCGTTGAAAGCAAGCGCAACCTCATTCATAACCTGCCTTGACTGATTTGATTCATCCGTATAAATAAGCACGAAAACAGTAGCGGCCTTCAGCCCTTCCTTGATGGCTGAAACCCACTCCTGCCCCGGCATGATATCTCTCGGCGCATACCAGCACCTGATACCATTCTGCTCAAAATTAGCAACTATCGCATCAGCAACATTTTTATTTTTAGTAGAATAACTGATAAATACATCGTGTCTGTTCTCAGGCATTTCAGCAAGCGGCTGCTCCTTGGCAGTTGTGTTTACTGCAGTATTACCTGCACCTGCCTGATACACACCATTCACAGACCCTGCTTCCGGATAAACTCCCATATTTCCAGCACTGCTAAGGCTTGCTCCGCATACAGCGCAAACCACGGCTCCCTCTTCATTCTGACATCCACAATTCAGACAAACCATATTTTACCTTCCTCCAAATTCCCAAACACCCTTATTCTTAACATTCTAATAAAAGCAAGTATTTCCAAACACCCACATTACCCAATGCCAATCTCCACAGCCATGCGACAGCATCAATGCATCGGTCTTCCCACAAACCCTGTACAAAGCAGCCTTTAGTCCGCCAAACTTCCGAGCGGATCCCATGGCTCGAGCTCGATCAGCGGCTGATCAAGCAGCTTGAGCGTCTCTTCGTCCAGATATTTCTTATCTACAACAACCTGATATACGAACTCATCAAACCAGCTATCTGATGCTACGTAGTATCCATCAAGACCTGCGTCCTTGCCCCAACTGTTCTCGATTCTCCAGCGGTCAGGCTTGCCATCGTTATTTATATTTACCCCCAGGAGCACCATCGCATGATTCATGGCACTGTCGCCATACATCAGCCTGTCGCCCTTGGTAAACTTGTACTCAATATTGAAGAATTCCTCTATCTTTACAGAATCCCTGTCAAATACACCATCCTTCCTTCCGGAAAACTTCAGACAATCCGAACCGAACCAAACCGGATGACCGTCCTTAAGCTGCGCGATTACAGCCTCCTTCATCTTGTCAATCGGAAGGTTGAGGTAATGAACCGGTGTGCCTTCAACCACATTTCCGAGGAACTTGACTGTATACATCCTGTTCATCGGCTTATTCTCAGCAGGTGCGTTAACGATACTGATCAGATCCGACAGATTGATTCCGACATATTTATCATAGAACTCCTTCGGAGTGATACCGTTCTCCTGAATCACCTTGTCATCCTTATCGGTGATGGTTATATCAAAACTCTTCGGTGGCTCGCCAAGTGAAATTGAAAGCATCCTGTAAAACTCACCCAGCATCGCAGTCTTCTCCTTGTTCAGAGCCTCGTCCGACTCACCGGAGATTGCTTTATTTCTGAGTGTTATCGCATATTCGCGAAGCTTTGATGTCAGAAACTCATCGAACCATCTTGACATTGTCGAGCATGCTGCATCAGGAAAGGCTTCCTTCGGCACTACACCGTATTTCTCAACGAGACTTGCGAACATATCCCATTGACCACCATCTGAAAGGGGACCTGCGTTGAGGAAGCTGTAGAGTCTTCCGTCAACCGGCTCATCAAGCGTCTTCAGCACACTCTCAAGGAAATAATTAGCCTTCTCAAGCTTGTCATAGAAGAAGATATAATTCTGCGAAAGCTCGAAGTTCTCGAGATTATACTTCTTCATGATCTCATATCTGAAGGTATTGAGTGCAGAAAATATCCAGCATCTTCCGCTACTCTTCTGATCCGTGATCTTTCCTGTCTTAAGATTGACAGAAAAGCTGTTCGGAATGCTCCTAACTCCTCTGTAATCGGTTGACGCCTCAAGCACGCCGCCCTTCTGAGCTGCATTTGCCGCAATCAGATTGGCGCGGTCACTGTTAAAATCCTGTGAGAATCCCTCAAGATTCTCGAATGTTATACCATTTGACATATTATATCTCTCCTGTTCTATCGTAATTATTATCTTTAAATTTCATTCTTCCGTTGCCATGATCGTAAATCACCACATACGCTTCTATTTTACACCAAAATACACCATTATGTCACGTTTTTTCATAATTTGAAGTATCGAAAATCAAGCAGAATGTATGAGCTGAACAACCTCTATCACGTCGCCGAATACACCATATAGAAAAAGTGAGGAAGTCATCCTCCCTCACTCTATCTAAACTCTTATATCTGTTGATTTTTCTTTGTTATCGATAAAAAGTGTTCCTGCATTCTGGCCTGTTCCTCAGGACTGCACATATGACACGCCCCGCTGCAATGCTTGCAGTCACACCCGCAGGAAAGCGATTTTCCTGCTTTTTTATCTCTGATCATGCTTCGTATGGCCAGAAAACACGCAAACGCCACCATTCCAAGAGCTATGATCGTTCCAAATATACTGCTCATTTTCCGGCCTCCTTTCATCATGCATCCGTATCTCACATATTATGTAACGGATCACTAATCCTCAGATAATCATTGAAATAACAACAATTAATATTAACTCAATATACATTTCACTGGATGCCCGGTCGGCTATTTTCGCCGCCACCGACATCCCGATGATAATTATATTATTTCTTCGCTGTCTTGATCTTAATATCCAGAGTCTGGCTCTCCTTATATGGTCTGAACAGGAGATACAACACGCCTATCACACAGAGAATCGCGAAGACTGTTGCAACACCAAAGGCGCCTGCTGTAAATATCCTTCCGATCTGATAGATCATCAGCGCTACAACGTAGCCTGTAAGAAGCTGATATGCAACTGTTATCCAGAACCACTTGCGGCTGTTCATCTCTCTCTTAATTGCACCGAGTGCTGCGAAGCAAGGTGTGCAAAGAAGGTTAAATGCGAGGAATGAGTAACCTGCCAGAGCAGATGACATTCCTTCGAAGTCGAGCACTCCGAATACGCCGACAACCTCTTCCTTGGCAACAAGTCCCATGATAGTTGCAATAGTAGCCTTGATATTATCAAATCCAAGAGGAGCAAATATCCAGCTGATAGCATTTCCGATCGAACCGAGAACACTGTCCTCAAGCTCAAGATCCGGATTGAAGCCGAAGCCGCTGCCATCATTACCGAAGACTGAACCCAGCCAGATAACGATAGAAGAAAGAAGGATGATGGTTCCGGCCTTCTTGATGAATGACCAGCCACGCTCCCACATGCTTCTCATTACCGAACCGAAGGTTGGCATATGGTATGCAGGAAGCTCCATAACGAAAGGAGCAGGTTCGCCTGCGAAAATCTTAGTCTTCTTAAGTATGATACCTGAAAGTATTATAACAGCCATTCCCATGAAATAGCAAGAAGGAGCTACCCACCATGCTCCGTCGAAGAGAGCAGCTGTGATAAGTGCTATGATAGGAAGCTTCGCACCACAAGGTATGAAGCATGTTGTCATGATCGTCATACGACGGTCACGCTCATTTTCAATCGTTCTTGAAGCCATAACGCCCGGAACGCCACAGCCTGTACCGATAAGGATAGGAATAAATGACTTTCCTGAGAGACCGAATCTTCTGAAAATACGGTCCATGATAAATGCAACTCTCGCCATATATCCGCATTCCTCGAGGATTGCAAGAAGTATGAAGAGTACGAGCATCTGAGGTACGAAACCGAGTACCGCGCCGACACCGGCTACAATACCGTCAAGGATAAGTCCCCTGACAAACTCTGACTTTACATTAAGTGCATCGAGAAGCTTCTCAACAAGAACAGGGATACTTGGGATCCATGTTCCGTAATCAGCAGGATCAGGAGCTGTGAATTCGCCCTCCTCATCAAGGGCTCCGCCGTTACCGTCTTCATCAGCAGTTCCGAGAGCAGCATCGATATCGTAAACAGTTACGCCTGCGTAGTCCTCTTCTTCACCCTTGTAGAACTCATCTCTGTAAGAGCCGTAAGCTTCCTCAAAGGCTTCGAAATCCTTATCTTCAAAAGCGCCCTGAAGCTCATCTGCGCCGATGATATCCTTGTCAGCTGCAGCTGCATCGATCACTGCCTTAACTTCGTCGGTAAATACATTTTCATCGGCCCATTCTTCAACCGCTTCATCGTATTTTCCACTCATTCCGAAGAGGTGGAAGCCATCACCGAAGAGGTTATCATTGGTCCAGTCTGTAGCCCATGCACCGACTGTTGACATTGCGATATAGTAAACAAGGAACATAATAAGCGCAAATATAGGAAGCGCAAGGAGTCTGTTCGTTACGATCTTATCGATCTTATCAGACTTTGTAAGCTTGGTCTTGTTAGCCTTCTTCAGGCAAGAACCGATGATGGATGTGATATAGTTATATCTCTCGTTCGTGATTATACTCTCTGTATCATCATCAAACTTCTCCTCCATCTCCTTAATCTCAGCCGAAACATCAGGAGCATTCTGCAGAACCTCGCCGATACGACTGTCCTTCTCAAGAAGCTTGATAGCGAAGAATCTCTTCTGAGCCTCTTCAATATCTCCCGGAAGCTTTGCAGCTGCCTTCGCGATGATCTCCTCTGCCTCGTCTGTAAAGGTGTGCACAACCTTATTTGCCTCACCGCTCTTTGCTACAGCTATTGCCTTGTCGGTCACTTCCTTGATGCCCGTGCCCTTGAGAGCAGATATAGAAAATACCGGACAGCCCATAGCCTTTGAAAGCTTGTCAAGATCGATCTTGTCGCCGCTCTTAGCTGTAAGATCAGCCATATTTACGGCCATTACTACAGGGATTCCGAGTTCCATGATCTGAGTCGAAAGATAAAGGTTTCTCTCAAGGTTTGTACCATCAACGATATTTATGATCGCATCAGGTCTGTTGTTGATAAGGTAGTTTCTTGAAACAACCTCCTCAACAGTATATGGTGAAAGTGAGTAAATACCCGGAAGATCCTGGATAACCACTTCCTTATTTCCCTTAAGCTTACCTTCCTTCTTCTCAACCGTAACACCCGGCCAGTTACCAACATACTGGTTTGCACCGGTCAGTGCATTGAAGAGGGTTGTTTTACCGCTGTTCGGATTTCCCGCGAGCGCTATTTTGATTCCCATTTTTTCATACTCCTTCTTTTATTGTTTACGAGTTCCTGCTTTGGATTAGATTTTTCTAACAATCATTACTTTAATCTTATCTGTGTTAGTTTTGCCTAACCCTATCGCATAAATTAAAGGCTTTCGCCCAATTTAAATATTCCGGTATGATCAGACTATTCCGCCACTTCGATCATGGCTGCATCGGCTTTTCTGACCGAAAGCTCATAGCCTCTGACATTTACCTCGATAGGATCACCAAGCGGTGCAACCTTTCTGACATAGATCTCTACGCCCTTGGTTATACCCATGTCCATGATACGTCTCTTGACCGGTCCTTCACCTGTAAGCTTAACAACCTTTACGGTGCTGCCGACCTTAACATCCTTCAGATTCATCTATTACTCCTTCCTCTGGTTCCGCGGCCACTCGATCGCGAAAACCACATTATGATACATTGATCATTTGAACCGATTAACATTATGATACATTGATCATCCAAATCGATTACATCATGATGTTTACCATGATCCATCATCAGCTGTTTACGCTGCAGATTCACCATCTATCGGTTCACACCATGATCTTGTTGGCCATCTCCTTGCCGATTGCAACACGCGAATCCTTGATATTAACGATCATATTTCCGTTAATATCCGAAACAACGCTGACCTTCGCGCCGACAACAAAACCAAGACGCTCAAGGAAAAGCCTCGTTTCTTCCTTGCCGCCGACCTTTTTGATAATATTTGACTCACCAATTCCCGCCATTGATAAAGGCATCATATCATCTCCTTTTCCTGTCACATATACGTTCGATACCAATAACTTCCATTAGCAATATCTAACTTTGCGTAGTTAGTATATACTCACCATTGTTAGTTGTCAATTACTTTTCTTAAGTTTTCTTTGGATTTCTGCCGTTTTGAGACTGATTTTTCATATTTTTAACCAAAAAAGATCAGGGATTTTCGTCCCTGATCCTTCTATAAAAAACAATATATAATCTCCTCAGCTCAGCGGTATCATCAGTGTGATCACCAGACCGCCCGCTTCGTTATTCCGGCAGATAAGCTCTCCGTTCATTTTCTGCATAAGATTTCTGGAGATATAAAGCCCCAGACCGCTGCCCTCTTTCTCTGATTTCTCTACGCCTTTACCACGATAGAACTTATTCGTGATAAGCTCCAGCTCTGCTTCCGGAACGCCCGGCCCGTGATCTCTTATATTCATCTCAAGATATCTGTCAACCAGTTGGTAGGAAACATCGATAGCCGTTCCTGCGTATTTATACGAATTCACTATTATATTTCCGATAACCTGATTCATTCGTTTGCTGTCAATATTGATAAGCACTCTCGGAACAGCCTCCTCGGAAATAAACTTCCTGTCATCATTCTTCTCTATGATCTCACTCAGCACTTTGGATTCCTCGTCCCTGCAGGTCACCTTAAACTCTCCGAGATCATCCAGAGTTGAGGTAAACAGATCACTCACCAGAACATCGATCTGATCGGCCTTTTTATAAATATTATCAAGCTTGTCGCTTATATCCGAATTGCTCTTTCGATGCTCCTCCGCTTCCAGCTTCGCCTTGAGAAGCTCTGTCGTAAGCTTGATACCGGTTATCGGGGTCTTCAGATCATGACTGAGTGATGCCACAAGCTCCTTTTCCTTTCTCTGAAGCTCCAGCTCCCTCTCCTTTGAAGCGGCCAGCTCCTCCCTCATGATATCAAAGCTCTCCGTAAATACGCCAAACATATTATTCTCATCCATAAGAAGCGGTTCATCCAGCCTGCCCTCAGCAACCTTCCCGGCAAAGTCCTCCATCTTCTTAAACGGCCTTATTATATTTTTCCTGATATAGAGACCGAGGCCTATGGCAGCCGCCAGAATGATAAGCCCTCCCAATCCTAGAAATACAATAATCCTTCTTCTGAGAACCGAGTAGCTTTTTTCAGCACTGTCAAGCATCACGACAACTCCGGAAACCCTGCTTTCCGAATCTTCCAGATACCTGTAGGGATACCTGTCTTTTATAGCCTTCTCGACAGTCATTCCCGCTGTGTCATCCTTCAGCTTCTCGCTGCTTTCACCCTTAGATAATCTCGTATATATAACTCTATTATCCTTGTCCAGGACAACAAAACCCACTCCAAAATCAAGATTATCAAGATTCTGGAGTGAGTCTCTGTTTTCACTTACCTTCTGAACGATATCATTTAGCTTCAGCGTGTCTGTCTTCAGCGAATCCGAACTATCTGTCATCAGGGCAAATACAAGAATTCCGAGAACATATACCACACAAAAAACTATTATTATCCTGGCAAATTGCTTCATAAGGCAACTATCCTTCTATAACTTTTCTATCATATATCCGACGCCCCAGACGGTTTTAATGATCTCCGGATTCTTCGAATCCTTTTCCAGCTTCTCTCTTAGGAAACGGATATGTACCGCAAGGGTTCCCTCGCCGACATATTCATCATCCCAGACATTCCGGAAAAACTCATCCTTGGTCACAACGCGTCCCCTGTTTTTAAGGAGATATAAGAGCATATTGTATTCCATCGCCTTGAGACTGATCTGTTCAGCGCCC
>CAMNMC010000117.1 GCA_946544235.1 uncultured Lachnospiraceae bacterium
TAATCATAATTAACCTTTGAAGATGTAAATTCGGTAATATAAGGCTCAAACCCTCCCACAAGAACAGTACAGCCCGTGAACATATTACCGCTGTTATTCATAGTTGTTCTGTTATAGCCTGAAAGCGTATTCTTATAGAATCCTCTTCCACCGTTGATATCAGGATCCATC
This sequence comes from uncultured Lachnospiraceae bacterium, assembly GCA_946544235.1. Lineage (GTDB taxonomy): Bacteria > Bacillota > Clostridia > Lachnospirales > Lachnospiraceae > Eubacterium_Q. The sequence goes on from CAMNMC010000117.1 coordinate 172, forward strand.
GCTATTATTTCCTTAAGACTTGAGCAGTCACGGAACATCTCCTGAGTATTCTGCAGGCTTTCAGGGTTAAACTCATAGAGATCAAGACTCTGAAGTGAAGAACAGTTCTTGAACATCGACTGCATAGTCGTAACGGCTTCACATGTGAAACCCTTGCCGAATTTTACCTCAGTAAGGCTGCTGCAGCCGTTAAGGAAGAAACTCAGATTGGTCACTGCAGCCGAATCAAATCTGCTGAGATCCAGTTTCTTAAGTGAGCTGCAATTATTAAACATCTGTGACATATTTGTTGCAGCTGAGCAGGTGAATCCGTCACCAAAAGTAATGCCTGTCAAGGAAGTACAGCCATTAAACATACTGCTCATATTGCTTGCTGCAGAAGTATTTATCATCGACAGATTAAGAGTCGGAAGTGATGAACAGTTCAGGAACATCTGGCTCATATTTCCAACGCTCTCGCAGGTGAATTTATCGCCAAAGGTTACCGAAGTAAGAGCATTGCAGCCACTGAACATATTGTTTACTTCTGTAAGGCTTGCTGAATTAAGCGAATCCAGACGTACTGTCTGAAGCTTATTTTTATTTGCAAGAAATTCCTTAAAGCTTGTCAGTAATCCACCGTCAAAACTCCTCATATCCAAAGAAACAAGATTATTGCAACTCGCAAACAGTGAAGTCTTGGTTGTAACCTTGTCGCCGATAAAACCGGACATATCAAGCACTTCAAGGTTTGCACAACCGTTAAACATGTTCTCGATAGATGTAATATTCTCTCCGCCCTTAATCATGCTGATATCGAGACTGGTAAGACCTGTACAATCCATGAACATATTTGTTATGCCTCTTACTTCACTTCCTACCGTCTCCGTCTTGATACTTTCACACGTAAAGCCGTCGCCAAAGCTAAGCTCCTCAAGAGTGCTGTTTCTTTCAAACATTCCACGGACGTTCATGAGTGATTCTGATGAAAAGCTGCTGAGATCAAGCGTTTTCATTCCAACAGATTGAGGAAGGATATTGCCCTGGTCACCGTGGTAGAACATATATGCCATCGTTACAACCTTTGATGTATCAAAGCTGCTGAAGTCTACAGTAAAGCCTTCCGCTCCCGTTCTGCAGAACATAGCACGCATACTCTCAACATTTTCTGTATTAAATTTACTGATGTCAAGCGACTGAAGTGACCTGCAGTCCTCGAACATCATGTTCATTCCAACATAAGTATTCTGACCGTCTGCTCCACCTTCCGCAGATGAAGTATCGACAGCATAATCATTACCGGTCGTACCATCAATTATACGTTCAAGTTTTATGCATTTCTTGAACTCGCCGGCAAAATTCTTCTGCTTAGAAAAATCAAGTCCCTGAAGATCGATATTCACAATATTCTGCCAGTCGTCAAATACTCTTACCGAATTCGGATTAATGTAAACATATGTTGCGTCAGACCACCAGTAGATGGTATTATCCTCTGCCCAGAAATATACCTGGTAAGGCTGAGCTGCGCCATCAACCTTGTTGTTGCGGTTATAATATCTCGTATCAGTTGAATTGAGAGCATAAGCCGGTGCAAATGTGGTGTCCGTTGCAACCTTATAGGTCTTGCCGCTCAGGTATGCTTCGATCTCAGCAACCGTACTCTTTCCGGTATATCTTGTGAAACCGGTGATAGCACTCTTACCGCTAGCAAATATATTAAAATTATTCACTTCAGTATTATTTGCATTATTACCTGAATAAACTTTTGATTTTCCCGAAGTAGGCCAGTTATTGCCCATTGCTATGATCATCGCGTATGAGATCACGTTGTCTCTGTCAGTGAAATATCCCCTTGCATCGCTATGGTTGGAATCGGTTGTTCCATCGATCCATGCCATCTTTGCGGAAATGTTATCAGCTGACCATTTAGTATTATAATCTTCTGTTCTTCCAAAGCCCGCCACAAGATTTTCATCTCCATCGAAGGCATCAACGTCGAAGCAGTCGGAAGAAACAACAAACGTATCCTTTGCAAATATTCTTTCAAGGTTAGTACATCCAGCGAATGCACCTTCAATACCAGCGTCGGATGTGACATGTACAGTCCATAATTCAAGATCAAGAACAGTCAGGCTCTCACAGCCATTAAATATATTTCCTACGTCAGTAAGTGCAGATGTGGTCATACCTGCAAAGTCCTTATTCAGAAGCCTACAATTCTGGAATGCAGAGTTAAGAGTTGTACATGCCGAAAGTTCTGCGCCATCAGGAAGCGTAAGAGTTTTAAGACTCTCACAGCCATCAAATGCATGATCCAGTTCAACTATATATTCCATATTCCAGTCAGAAATATCCACTTCCTCAAGGCTGCTGCAGCCCTGGAATATGCCTGACATAACAGTTGCCTTCTTAACATCCCACTTGCTCAGATCAGCATAGGTTATGCTGCTGTTCATGAACATCCCTGTCATATCTGTAACATTGCTGACAGTCCAGTGATTAAGATCAACTGAGCCAAGATTCTTACAGCCATTAAATGTATTTTTAAGTGTTTCGAGTTTATTTGTAACAGTTATATCCGAGAGATCAAGAGAAAGCGCCTCACAGCCCTTAAAGGTTGACTCCATGGTTGTTACGTTTGCAAAGCTCCAGCCATCAAGTGAAAGACCGGTCAGAACCTTACATCCATCAAACATACCGCTAACATCAGTTACATTTGCTGTACTAAAGTTACCCACACCAATAGAAGTTGCTGCAGAGCAGCCCTTGAACATATCCTTAAATGATGTGACATTTGAAGTATCAAAGCTTTCGCTGAAACTGATTTCAGTAAGAAGCTTGCAGCCACTGAACATGCCCTCAACTTCCGTAAGATTTCCTTCAGCCGAAACGAAGCTATCCATATCGACATCCGAAAGCTTCTCACAGCCGCTGAACATACCCTTCATCGACGTAACATTATTAGTACTGTCCGCATCAAAAGAACCGCCGAAATTAACCTCACTAAGGTTTGTGCTTCCTGCGAACATATTTGTCATATCAGTTATTTTTTCTGTATTAAACTGAGTAAAATCGAATGCTGCCAGAGCAGTTTTACCGTTAAAGAAGTCAGAACAATCATCCGGAAGATAAACCGTACTTGCATTTGACCACCAGTAAACCGTAGTACCTTCTTTCCAGGAGTACATTATAGCGCTGTTATCGCTGCTTTTTTCAGGATCATCGGTTCTGACCGCAGTAATTCCTCGTTCACTCAGGTAATCCCTGAGTTCATCTCCGGTCTGAAAACTTACATTCGACTTCTGTATAGTATATGATGCACCACCATTCGGATTGAACATGCTTCCGAAGCTTGTCTTATCAACAACAACAAATGTTGAATAACCTTCCGGAAGGCTGATATACATGGTGAAGCTGGTATTATTATTTTCAAATACTTCTCTTGCAATATCCTGCAGCCCCTGGTACGGCTGAACAACTTCTTCGGAAAGGTTTCTGAATGCCCAGTCCATCTGATCCAGCTCTTCTTTTCTTTCTCCGATATACCATCCGATAAACTTATAACCGCCTTCAAAGAAAAGTCTGTAAATCTTGTTATTTCTTGCTGTGAATCTGTCTGTACCATCCACAGGATCAGCTGTCCAGTTATAGCCTGTCTCAATATCACCATTGGAATACTTCTTCTTCCAGAATACAACCTGAAGAGAAGTGATACCTGCTTTGCCGGTTGTTCCTTCGCGCACGAAATAAACATGGCTCACATTATATGGATCAAGATTCAGGGTAACCAGTTTTGTCACTGTTTCCACTTCATCACCCGGCTGAATTTCCGGTCCTTCACCATCGTCACCAATATATGCAAAATCCTGTTTGTCGTAAGGCCATACATATATTACATTTTTTTCTTCGGAAGTTTTGATCTTTGCTTCAGCTTCTTCCCTGCTGGTGTATTTGATCCACTTACTTCCGTCATAATAGAAATACAGATTGTCATTCGCCTTATAAATGGCTTTTTTGACAGTATATGAAGCTATATTTTCTGCTACTGCTGTTGTATAACCATCCCAGAGCATTGCCTCTGTCCAGACGGTAAATTCGGTTCCGTCATCACCTGACGAACCTGCCAGTTCTCTTATCTTTGCACGTTTACTTGGTTTAAGCTGATTCTTCGCATCATTATAGAGATCCGAAAGGGCTGTCTGTGTAGCCGCAAGAGCCTTCTGCGCCTTGAGCTTTGCATCCTTCTCTTTTCCGCTGTCAACATAACCGAACAGTGCAGGAATGATCATTGCCGCAACGATTGCGAGAACTACGAGCACGACAATAAGCTCCACCAGAGTGAAGCCCTTATGACGCGAACCGAAACAGACCCTCTTATCTGAGCTGGAGCCGCTTGTTCTCAATATGCGGTTTTTCATAGTTTTTTCTCTCTCACCCATATGCATATACCTCACTGTCTCTCTCAAAGAATAAGGTATAAATACTGCTTTATTCCATAAACATTGTCTGTCACATTTTTAAAATTATTATCTTAATTTTGTATTTTTTTCATATACAAACACTTATCACAAATATACACTATATCAATAATATAATACCGCAAAACAAGAGAAGTATCAACTACAATTTGCTTTACATAAAGTACATTGTCAGAATCTATTTTTATTAATTATTCATAATCGACAATTGCATTTATCCTGTCCCGGCGGTAAAATAAATTTAGTTTTATCAGGAGGTTCAGTAAAGCACTTCTCTCCTGATATCATTGAGTCAAAAATACAGAAACGAGGGGATAAAACATGTTCTACAAAGACAACAAAAATGTTGAGATCATGGAGCATCCATTGATCAAACACAAGATTTCAAGACTTAGAGATTCCGAAACAGGAACCTACGAATTCCGCAGCCTTATCGAAGAGATTGCCATGCTCGAGGCTTATGAGGCTCTGAGAGACCTCCCTCTGGTTGATATTGAGGTTGAGACACCTATAGAAAAATGCATGACACCTACTATTGACGGCAAGAAGCTCGCCATCGTACCGATACTCCGTGCAGGACTCGGAATGGTTAACGGTATTCACGCTCTCGTACCATCCGCAAAGGTTGGTCACATCGGACTCTACAGAGACCCTGAAACCCATCTTCCTCACGAATACTACTGTAAGCTGCCTGATCCTATCGATCAGAGACTTATCGTTCTTCTCGATCCGATGCTTGCAACAGGCGGTTCCGCAGTTGAAGCCGTAAACTTCATCAAGCAGCACGGCGGTAAGCATATCAAATTCATGTGCATCATCGCAGCTCCTGAAGGACTCGAGAACCTCATGAACGCACATCCTGACATCGAGATCTATGTCGGAAATCTCGACCGCGGCCTCAACGACAACGCCTACATCATGCCCGGTCTCGGCGACGCCGGCGACCGCATCTTCGGCACCAAGTAAGGTTTTAGCAGGAACTGTTTATTTTTAGATACACTAAAAAAACATGGGTATATATATCGAAACATTGCGGGATTCACGTAATAACAAACAAATCATGTTTTATGATTTTTCAAGATTGACTCAACTGTCTGAGCGAAGCGAGTTTTGAGGCAATCTTAGAAAAATCCAAAACTGATTTGTATTGTTATAGTGAATCTTAGAACGTTGAGATATATATACCCATGTTTAGTATTATCTCTTTAAACCACGATCTGCGAGAAAACTTCTCCTATTTTCTTCTGAACTAGTATATCGGCCTTCACATCCCTTGCAGTCGGTGACATATTGATCACCGCCAGATGCTTTCCTCTGAAATAATCTATAAATCCGGCAGCCGGGTAAACAACCAGGCTCGTACCGCCTATGATAAGCATATCGGCCTTACTGATATGCTGAATGGTTCTGGTTATAACATTGGAATCAAGTCCCTCTTCATAGAGAACAACATCAGGTCTGATGATTCCTCCGCATTTATCGCAGTGTGGAACGCCCTCGGAAGCAAGGATATATTTTACACCTGCATGCACATCCTCGTCGGTACTGCTGAAGGTCTTGCCGCATTTCATGCAGTAATTACGCAGGGTTGAACCGTGAAGCTCAAGCACCTCTTTACTGCCCGCAGCCTGGTGAAGTCCGTCGATATTCTGAGTGATAACAGCCTTAAGCTTGCCCGCCGCTTCCATCTCTGCAAGCTTTTTGTGAGCGGCATTTGGCTGCGCCTCAGTTATCAGCATCTTATCCTTGTAAAACTCATAGAAGTCTTCCGTATAATGCATAAAAAACGTATGACTTACTATTGTTTCAGGAGGATATTTATACTTCTGGCTGTAAAGGCCGTCCTGACTTCTGAAATCAGGAATTCCGCTTTCCGTGGAAACACCTGCACCGCCGAAGAAAACAATATAATTCGATTCATCGATCGCATCCTGAAGTTTCTTTACATCTTCATCCATTTCTCAACACCCCTCTCATTAAACAATACCCTTTGATTCACGGATCACTCCTCAGTCGTGATGATCTCCGGAGTTTTCTGGTCATTTGCATACCCCGTATCGTCGATACCGCCGTTGCCGTTTCTTGCTTCAGTGGTAACCTCAGTACTTCCGTTCTCAGGCGAATTACCGGTCGTTCCGTCCGTACCTTCTTCGGTAGTTTCCTCAGGCTTATCGGTTATCGTTATAAGCACTGTTCCGTTTCTGTCTATCCTGTACCTGCTGCTCAGCGTAACGGAAATATCAGCCGGCATAACGCCCGGTTCAAGATTCTTACAGTCGATCAGAGGCTTCAGATCTTCAACCTCAATACCGTCCACGTATCTTTCAAGTCCTGTAACGGTTATCACATAAGCGCCCTGCATCTGTATTGAATAAAGATACAGATCATCATTCTTATTGATAAGCTCTATATCCTCTGCAGCAATGGTCAGATTCTTCACCATGAGCTTCTCAACATTTACGGTTATAACTATCGTATCAACAGAATCAGCCAGATAAATATTATCCGGAAGGAAGTTTGATATACTTCTCTCGTAGGTTGTATTTTCGCTTATACCGGTTGCATCAAGATCATTGATGCTGAGGTAAGAAAGCTTATCAATATACTCTGCAGGTCCCGAAACAACTATCTCATTGATGCTTGCAGTTATATCGGTCAGTTCATAACCATCCTCAGGCTTGCCCGTGGTATAGAACTTGATCGGCACAGATTTCGTCTCATAAACCGGAACAGTCACCTTCGCCTCTTCGACATTCATTTCGAGCCTTGACGAAGTCATTATCTCATCATTTCCGTCATAGATAACCGGCTTTACACTTACCTCAAAATCCTCATATCTGTTGGTAACATCCACCGTTACCCTGACAGTTTTGATCTTATTTATCAGAGACTCCGGACCGGTAACATTTACAACAGCCGGCGCAGTTGTGGCCTTGCCGAGCGCATAGCCGTCAGCAACATTTCCCTTTGTAGATACAACAAGCTCAAACTGCTTACTCTTCTTCTCCTCAATGGAGAGAGTCATGGCATCATCCACAACGGTTATCGACAGCTTATCCTCATAAGAACCATTCTTAGGCGTAACGCTTATCTTTGCCGTATTTGTATATGACAGCTTCGAAAGATCCGCAACAGCCTTGAAGTCATTTGCCGAAAGGCTGTTCACTATCGAACGACGCCCCTCGATGACTATATCAACCGTTTCTCCGGAGGTTACGTCAAATACAAGTCCGCCCTCCTCGATATCCGATCCATTTATCTGTTCAACAGGAATATTATAGATTTCCTTTACGATCTTGTAATCATCCACATTTACAACGATGAGCCATATCACAAAGGCGATCAGAAGTGAAAGGAGCTTCAGCCATATTGATTTAAAGAAGCCGCGTTTCTGTTTATTCTTCATTCTTCACGCCCTCCTTTTTATGCCTTCTATGGATAAACGCTTCTTCTGTCTTATCCTGAAGTCTCTGAAGATGACGACGAAGACTGTCTTCATCCAGATCCTTATAAAGCGCGCCCATGTATGCAACTGATATGCTTCCGGTTTCCTCGGAAATAATGATCGTCATACTGTCGGAAACCTCACTGATACCGAGACCCGCTCTGTGTCTCGTTCCAAGCTTCTTATTTACGTCGCTTCTCTCTGTAAGCGGCAGATAACAGGTAGCTGCAACAACACGGTTGTCCCTGATGATAACTGCGCCGTCGTGAAGAGGCGTATTTTTCTCAAATATATTTACAAGCAGCTGCTCGGTAACAAGAGCATCGATGCTGATACCGGTCTGCTCGTATTCTCCAAGCGGAGTATCGTGTTCAAGCACAATAAGAGCGCCTGTTTTATCCTTGGATAATTCAACAGACGTCTTAACGAGCTCAAAGATAGTCTTATCATTAACTCTCTGTTCTTCACTTTTGTCATCAAAGGTGAATATATGTTTGAGAACCTTCTTCCTTCCCAGTTCATCAAGAGCATGACGAAGTTCGGGCTGGAAAAGGATTATGACGGCGATAATGCCGACATTGATCATGTTTTTGGCAAGCCACAGGATCGTATTAAGCCTGAAGATCGCAGCAAGCCCTATAAAGAATGCCACCAAAACCAGACCACGGAGCAGAGTCCATGCACGGCTCTGTTTGATCCATGCCAGAATATGATAAATGATATATGCAATTATGATGATATCAAGTATATCCTGCCAGCTTATACTGGGAATATAAAACCAGTCAAAATACGACTTGATATGTAACCAGAAACCATACACTATGCACACCCCGCTTGCATAAGGGCGCTCGGGTCATAACTCCCTTCACGCCAATTCTATTTCTTATTCTTCAACATCCGAATCAACAGGTCTGTTTGGATTCCTGTTTGGATTGCGGTTCGAATTCCTTTTTGGATTACGATTAGGATTTCTGTTTGGATTCTTTGACGCCGGATTTGCTGCAGGTCTTGCACCAGGTCTCGTTGTCGATGTTGCAGGAGTCCTTCTTGCATTTGCTGATGCATTTTCTCTGCCGTCTCCATATACGACAGGAGTACCCTGTCTCTCAACATCTATGAATCCGCCCGGCTGAACCGTGCTTCTTGAAATAGCCTCATCAATTGTCTTGTTGAAATCCTTTTCAGCCTGTCTTACAGCCTGCTGTGTCGGGCTGACTCTCTTCTCTGTCTGTTCAGTAACAGGTGTAAGAACAGTTTTCTCCATTCCCGACTGAGACGCTGCTGCAGGTTTCTGAGCCTGTGCTCCCGCAGGTCTCTGTGCAGGGTTCTGTCCTGCCGTTCCTGCCGTTTTCTGAACCTGTGCTTCTCTCTGTGCACCTGCAGGTTTCTGTGCCTGACCTGCCGTTCCCGCAGGTCTCTGTGCAGGGTTCTGTCCTGCCGTTCCTGCCGGTTTCTGAGCTGATCTCAGATTATCAGTCCTTGCAATATCCTGAGGCTGTGCTGCACTCATGGATTTCTGAACCATAGGATTCTGGAGCTCGCCTGCCGGTCTCTGTGCAGGATTCTGTCCTGCTATGCCTGCCGGCTTCTGTGTCTGACCTGCCGGTCTCTGAACTGTTTTATCTTCAGCTCCGGCCTGTCCTGCCTGAGCATTTGAGCCACCCTGTGCCTGCTGTGCTGCAAGCGCAGCCTGTTTTCTCTTCTCAGTCTCCATATGACGCTGTTTAATCTCTGCTGGTGTCTGAGGTCTTCTGACTGCTTCAGGATTCTTTGCCTCAAGTGCTGCTCTTGCTGCAGCTGCCTTTCTCATCCTAGCAGCCTTCTCGATATCCTCTCCGAACTTTGGAACAGCCTTGACATAGTAATAGTATTCATCATCCTCAAACTGAACTCTCTCAGTCTTCCTGTAATCGATGAAGCCCTTACAGAACTGAAATACAAGTACGAAGATAAGTCCAAACAGGGTAGCCATTACAATGCTTCCCATATCAAACTTATAGCCCACCTTCTTGCCAACAGCAGAAAATGCGATTATATTTACGATTGCTCCGGCTCCGATACCGATATACTGAGAAAACTTGAACGGAAGCCTATATACTATTCCCGCAATAAATATGGTAACCGCAAAGGCACCGATAATTGCGATCATTTCCTTGTTATCCTTAAAATAATCCCTTATCTGATTGAAAACCTCAACCTTGTCAGGATCGGCAGCAAATCTGAGAGACACATCAATATCCTTCAGAACCTGTCCGAAATAATAAATAACAATACCCAGAGCAGCAGGAACAATACCCGCCATGCCTGCGATAACTGCTATAAACAGTGGCAGGATGCCCGAGAATGACATATACGTGAAAACAAAAGCAAGCAGAAGTATATAGCAATGCTTCGGGAAGAATCTGAGATAACAGCAGTACATTGCGACGAAGAGGATCACAAAGAAGAGACCCGCTTCCATGCTGACTGCAAAGGCATTGACGCTTATCACCGCACCGATCACGAACAGCATAAATGCATCCGGCATAAGTGCACAGAGTATCGAGATAAGCAATACAAATATTTCCTTGCTGAAAAGTTTTGAATAGGTGAATACCTTATTTATCGACGTAAATACTATGAATGACCAGATAAGCCTTATGACAGGAATAAGTATGTCATCGAAGTTTCTGATAAAATTTCTAATTTTATTTTTGATCTTTACTAGATCCTTCATGATCTTTCTCTCCTTTGTCTCGTCCTGAAATGCTCATATCAAGGTCATCAATATCGCCCCCGATACTGCTGCTAACCTTGAACTTCGTAGTATCGGTAGTCTCAAGTCTCTCATAATATTCAATGAGCCTTCTCAGATTGCCGTTATACTCAACAAGTCCCGGTTTAGCCTTGTAATATCTGTAAGAATATGCTGCAAAAGCAACAAGTTCAAATACCAACAGGAATATGCAGTAATTCATCATCAGCTTACTTACAAGCTTAAAGTAATTTGCCGATCCAAATTCAGAAAGATATTTTTCAAAGTTTACAAACACCGATGCCAATACGAACAGCCAGAAGCATAATGTCGATGTAACAAGAGTTTTCAGAAGGTTATATTTGATGTAATCCTCTCTGAAATACTTTGCCAGAGCCAGACCCTCATGCTCATTATTCTTTTCGTAAATAGCGATCCTGGTCATTATCCTGACCTTTTCATTATCAACCATTTTTACAAGTCCCGCCTGATTTTATTATCATTCTTCTTTATATGCATCTGATGATTCACATACACATATGTCTCTGAGGGCGTATTTGGCTACAACCGAAGAGATATATGTGTATGTGAATCACATTAACACATATAAAGATAAAGGGCATAGTATTACAACTATACCCTTTATCTTATGTTATCTGATTGAAAAAATCAAGTGTTAGTTAGTTTTTAAACTATTAATATCCTTTAATATTTTATTATCCGTCACAGCCCTTTTTAAGGTTCCTCTTAACGGCACGGATCATTAAGTATTTTCCTACTCAGACTCTTCCTCAAGAGATGTCTTGCTGTGTACCACAACAGTCCTGTCATAGCACTTGAAGAGCTCTTCCATCTTCTCCTTGTTCGGCTTAGGTGTTACAAGGCTGACAAGCGGAACAATGATAAGTCCTGCGATCATTGTAAGAGCACCTGCATTGATAGGTGATTCAATGATAGGATGTCCTGCCTGAGATGCAAAAACGTTAGCAAGTGTAAATCCAACGCCTACGATGTAGCTTGCCCATACAGAAGCCTTGGTGATCTTCTTAGAGTAGAGACCAAACATGAACGGTGCAAGGAAGGCACCTGCAAGTGCACCCCATGAAACGCCCATCAGCTGTGCGATAAATGTAGGTGGGTTGAATGCGATAACAACTGAAAGTGCAACGAATACAACTACGAAAACCTGCATAAGTCTTACCTGAGTCTTGTCCTTCATCTCCTTACCTACTGTCGGCTTGATAAGGTCAAGTGTAAGTGTTGAGCTTGATGTGAGTACAAGTGATGAAAGTGTTGACATTGATGCTGAAAATACAAGTACAACAACGATACCGATAAGTATGTCAGGAAGTGTCGAAAGCATCGTAGGAACAACATTGTCGTATGCTATTTTACCATTTTCAAGCACGATGCCCGGCTCATCACCGAAGAGACGTCCGAAACCACCGAGGAAATAGCATCCACCTGCAACAACGATTGCAAAGAATGTAGAAACGATGGTACCTGTCTTGATAGACTTCTCATCCTTGATGGCATAGAATTTGTGAACCATCTGAGGAAGTCCCCATGTTCCGAGAGATGTAAGTATTACAACTCCGAGGAGGTTGAGAGGATCCGGTCCGAAGAAGCTCGCGAAGAGACCCTGGCTTCCCTGAAGAGGTCCGGTTGTAACTGCTGACTCAACAGGAATATTTGAAAGGTCCTTAAGTGCCGCAAGGAAACCGCCCTTTCCTGAAAGAACTGCTGCAATAACTGCGCAGATACCGATCAGCATAATGATACCCTGAATGAAATCGTTGAGCGCTGTTGCCATGTAACCGCCGACAACAACGTAAACGCCTGTAAGAAGCGCCATAACGATGATACATATCTTGTAATCAACATCGAAAGCCATTCCGAAAAGTCTTGAAAGGCCGTTATAAACGCCTGCCGTATATGGAACAAGGAATACGAAAGCAATGATAGATCCTGTCAGTCTGAGTGCCTTGGAATCAAATCTCTTACCGAAATATTCCGGCATGGTTCTTGCATCGAGCGCCTGTGTCATGATCCTTGTTCTTCTACCAAGAACAAGCCATGCGAGAAGGCTTCCTATAAATGCATTTCCTATACCTATCCAGGTTGATGAAAGACCGTATTTCCATCCGAACTGTCCTGCGTATCCGATGAATACAACAGAAGAAAAATACGATGTACCGAATGCGAAAGCTGATATCCACGGTCCGACTGTTCGTCCGCCGAGTACGTAATCATTTACACTCTTAGCCTTCTTTCTGGAATAAAATCCAACGCCGATCATGACGCTGAAAAACACAACGAGTAACGCGATTTTGATTGCCATTTTTTCATACCCCTTACACTTTTTCTTGTTTGATGCCCTTCATGTGCATACAGTGCCTAAGCTTACACACTCGTTATGGTCGCGATTTTCTCCGCACTTTATCGCACTAAAGCACCAAAGTGTATTCTAACTGCACAGGGTCTTTTTGTCAACAGCAAAATACGTTTTCCGGTTATAAAACCTTCTTCCCCGTAACAACCTCAAAATTATATTTAACAATACCCAGATCAACCTTCGCAAAAGGGCCTCTCTTAGCTGTGATCGTTACATTATCACCATCTAAGGTTACAAAGAATTTCTGCTGATTTAGAGCAGTCGGTGCCATCATGGCAGCCTTCATTCCATTCCTGAACCACTTAGGCATCTCCTCTTCCGGAACATTACACAGCTTGCTAACCGGCTTGGATTTATGCTTTACGCCCTCGGTTTCGCCATAGCCAAATGCAATTACGCAGACTATCTTCTCTCCCTTCTCAGCATCAGCCTTGCATTTTCCCTTGCCATAAGAGCCTCCGACCCAGCATGTATTCAGACCGATCTCCTGCGCCTTAAGAACCATCTTCTGTCCATAATACCCACACTTTTCATCCAGATCAGGGAGTCCTTTGTCACCGACAAGCGCTATATAATTATAAGCATTTTTAAACCTTCCATAATGTGCAAGTAGTGTCTTGAAGCACTCCGGATCATCATAGATCACCTGAAACTTCAGTCCGGTCTCTTTGTTTATCTCTTCCGCCATTTCGTCCAAAACAGCCCGAACCTCTTCATCTATCGGCATATCCTTAAACTGCCTTACACTGTGTCTTTCTTTTATAAGATCCTTAATATCCATTTCCTTTCACACCTCCGTTATAATAATCGTAACTATAGAATAATCGTAATTATCACATAATAATTTAATTCTCATCCATTGTTCTATAATTATTCAAACTTCGCAAACTTATCATCCGATCAGCTTCTTTACCTCTTCCTCGGAAATACTGTCCCCTCTGAATCTCACCAGATAATACCTGTCGAGCAGTTTTTTTAGTTTTTTCTTAGCCTCCGAATCCTCTGCATATTGAATATACTCATACAGCGATGTTGAATTGGCTTTGAGCTTTTCCTTCTCCTCCTTGGACTTTATTCTCTTCTCTATTTCCCTGCACTTTACTCTCACGATCTCCTGGAGCTTTCTTTCCGGAGGAAGGCTATAGAATATTATCTTTCTCACGACTATCACAACAAGAATGAAGAATACCACTGCCGCAAGTATTATTCCGATATAAAGAAGTATAAGTCCTAGAACCTTTTTGAATTCAGACGTCTCCTTTTTATTCTCTGGTTCTTCAGTAGTTTCAGTGATTACGCCGCTGTTTGATATCTGATCACCCGGTTCATAACTTGACTGATCCATCTCGACACTGACTCCTGTAGGTTCGAAAGGAACCCAGCCGACTCCTCTGATATAAGCCTCCGGCCAGGCATGAGCATCACTGCTCATTACCATGGTAGTTCTGTAATTGTAATGATAGCCGCTGACGTATCTCGAAGGAACTCCGGCAATTCTCAGCATGATAACCATTGCCGATGCAAAATGAACGCAGTATCCCTTCTGCACTTCGAACAAAAATGCATCAACATAATTATCATAGCCTCTGAGATCGACCTTTTTATTGTATTTATAATGCGTGTGAAGATATTTCTCAATTGCGAGAGCCTTGTCGTAAGGATTGTCAAGTCCATCCGTGATACTCCTGACAAGTTCCTCCATTCTTTCCGTAGCCATTGATGTATCAAGATAACGGTCTATATCATATTCGCTGACGTACAGATAACTGTTATCATAACCCTGCTTATCCGGAATTGGCTTTGAAGCGTTAATGGCCTTGATATACCCATCCCAGTACTCGGCACGCTCAGACAGCATCCGGTATCGGGCCAGAGCAAACAATTCACTCGTAATCATGCTATTGTCTGTCTGCGCATCTGTAGCAGTCGCTCTGTCGTCTCCCTGTGAACCGTAATCATTTCCCGGTGAACCGGCCTCATCACCCTGCTCATCCGCAGCAGTCTCGAGCTCATACAGTTTATTGAAATAATCCATGAGTTCTTCCCGCGTATATATTTTATTTCCGCCTTCTTCACCTGTATATATCAGCTTCTCATAAACCGGATCTGTTCTGTCAATGGTCAGGTATTTAACCTTGTAATTGAAACCTTTTGTCTTCTTACCTTCAGACTCAACATTTTGTATGACATTAATACTGATGATATTTTCCGGACAGATGATATCTTCTGTCCTGAGCAAAGTATATTCTATCTCAGCGGTCTCGATCCCGACAAAGCTGCTTGCTTCCTCCGGACTTATACCTGCATTTATAAGGCCGTTCACCAGATAAAATGCCCAGTCATAACAAGTCACTTCCTGATCTTCCTTACGCATCAGTCCTCCGGAACACACCGTTACAAAGCGTGAACCCTTCAGATAGATCGGGCCGCCTCCGCTGTCTCTCCTGAAGGTGATCTCCCCACGATATTTTGTACTGAGTGCACCCTGGAGCGTGCCGTCTCCGGAGTAGCCCGTAAAAAAATTATCCGTTTTTTTATTTCTTTTATCATAATCTTCCTTATCAAATTCTGAAACCTTAGCTATATTATCTATGAAACGTTTCACCAGGGTCCATTTAATCGGTCCCTTATTGATCGGAAGCAACACAGCAAACATCAGAAGCATTACAGGTATTATATATGCATCTGCATTATTTCTGATAAGCCGGCCGAGAGCATAGATGGTTCCTACCACCAGAAAGCCGACCAGCAGCCTGTTATCTGTCTGCCTTACGCACCAGAAAACAATATTTACCAGCATAAATACAGCAAAGCCCGTTCTCTTAAACAGTCTGCTGAGTATGAAAAATACAAACAGCGAGACAAACGGTACTGCTATATTTATGGTCAGCACGCTGTCTCTGTAAATAACCATGAGCAGAGCCGCTGCTGTTAATAATACCGCCGGAACCCAGCCTGTTTTCCTGTAATATGCCATTATCAGTATGATCCCACAGAAAAAGAAGAGATAACAGCAGCCAAATAAAAGGTTCAGATCCTTCACTCCCAGATTTTTGAGCATGAAAAAACCCAGAAAGAATGTAATGATCCCTCCCGGCAGTAAAGAAACGATCTGCTCCGACGCTCTGCTCTCTTCAGTTTTGTTACTGTTGATCATCATAGGCTTTCTTAAATACACATCCGTCTTCTAAAAAGAGAATAACACTTGCAAAACCGGCCGAAGCCACTTCGAGCATTTCCTTCTCATGACCAGCTGCAGTCTTCTGACCGACCCTGTCAGGCACATTACTGTAAAACTCTCTGAAGCTGACCGGGCTGTCTATCAGATACGACTGAACACCGGCATTGTAATAATACAAAACAAACGGCTTTTTATTCATTCCGAAATAGTTTCCCACAGAAACCAGATATTCGAGAAAACTGTCTCTATTCTCCATCATTTCAATCGACCCGTCCAAGGCTTCAGTGACGGCCGCTATACAGAGTATATCAATCTCCTGCTTTTCCGGAATTCTGACATACATCTCGCCGGTTCTTGCATAATTCTTCCAGTGCACATCCGAAAGTCTGTCGCCCGGAATGTATTTTCTGATATCATTTCCGAGATTTTCTTCGGGTGAATTTATACTGAAGCGATTGCCGCCCTTTTTGAGTTCGTTCAGCTTTCGTATCTCATCATCGGAAAGTGTTTTGATAAAAGGAAGAACACTTATCCTGACCGGCAGTTTTATCCTGAACTTCCAGGTTATGATGTCAAACATATCCTGAACCGAATAAGCCGTGATTCCCACATCATAGCTTCCGGCGTATTTAACGGTAATACAGGTATCTATCTCCTTCCGTTCCCTCGAAGAGAGGCTGAAGCTCTCCCCGGTGAAATCATCCGTGAAATTCATAAGCTTGTCATCATAATAAAACTTAAGTCCGCCGATCGGGAGCCAGCCTGTATTTTCCACCATGAAACTGTATTTTTCAGCTGTGGCCTTCTTGAACAGCTTATGCTCCGTTTCCTGGAAGAAGCTAAGCGCTATCGCTGAATATAAAATATATATAATGGATACAGGAAGGTATAATAAAAGAACATAAAACACTATGTAAGAAAAGGCTCCACCGCGTAAGCTTACATTTACCGTCGCCAGAATAAGAAGCAGCAGGTAGATGTATAATGGCAGCCTTTTCCTGTTAAATATTTTATGTTCTGTATTATTGTTCATGTTGGAAGTATTCATTTGTTTTATTCGATCAAAAAAACTGATCATCAATTACTCTGTTTAGATCTTCCGATCCCCTTGACCGGATTATTTAGGTCTCTTAACCTTCTCAATAACAGCATTTATTATCTGATCCGGCGTATACTTGTTCATCCTCGACCGGGTTGTCAGTACAAGTCTGTGAGGAAGTGTAACCTTAGCCATCGAGATAATATCCTCAGGGATGACAAAGTCCCTTCCGGAAACAAGCGCCGCTGCTCTCGATGCAGCCAGAAGATCAAGTCCGGCTCTCGGAGACAGACCATATTCAAGATTATCATTACTACGGGATGAATCCACGATCGTAAGTGCATACTGTATGATCTCATCCGTCATCGTAACCTTGCTTGCGTCTTCACGCAGTTTTAAAATATCGGCAGCCGAAGCAACTGCAGAGAGTTCCTCAAGAAATTCACCTGACAGGAATTTCTTCGCCATCTCCATCTGCATTTCCATTTTAGGATAACCTATTGACAACTTCATCATAAATCTGTCCAGCTCGGCTTCAGGAAGTACGTAGGTTCCGATCTGCTCAACCGGATTCTCCGTTGCGATGACCATAAAGAGTTCCGGCAGCTTATAGGTTGTACCGTCTATAGTAACCTGATGCTCTTCCATCGCCTCTAGAAGCGCCGACTGAGTCTTCGGCGGAGTTCTGTTGATCTCATCGGCCAGAATGATCTCGTTAAATACAGGTCCCTTTACAACTCTGAATTCAGCCTTTCCGGCATCATAGATTGTTGTGCCTGTAATATCCGTCGGAAGCGTATCCGGAGTGAACTGTATTCTCGAGAAGCCCGCATCAACGGATCTTGCAAGTGCCTTCGCAAATGTCGTCTTACCGACTCCCGGCACATCCTCCAGAAGAACATGTCCTCCCGCAAGCAAGGCAATAAGGACATTGTTGATCACACTCTCCTTGCCTATAAATCTCTTCCCCACATTAAGTTTAATGTCTGATAAAATGCTCATATTCATTAATTCTATATTAAATATGTGACTGCATCGTGGACACAAATACCCCTTCAGTTGTAGATAAAATACGCCTTCAGGGGTATTTGTGTCCACGATGCATAAGTTTTTCTCTAATCCTTCAATCATTGCTATTTGCCAAAGAGTTAATCGATTCTCACATATATATGCCCCTGAAGGCGTATTTCACCTACAACTGAAGGGGCATATATATGTGAGAATCAGCCATAATCCTATAGCATAGCAATTATTGATGATACATTTTATTGGTCTGGTATTTGGGTTCGCAGGTCAGATACACTCCAAGCTTTGAAAATACATTTTCATCAATACTTGAAAGAATAACCGACGAATGTGCCTCACATCCGCGAAGCTTATCCAGCTGTGCAAGGGCAAGACGTGCATTTTCATCATTCTCTGCACACATGGTAAGTGCGATGAGCACCTCGTTTATATGCATAAGAGGATTGTGGTCGCCCAGATGCTTAACCTTCAGCTGCTGTATCGGTTCGATAACCGATGGTGCAAGAAGGATGATCTCATCCGCAAGTCCTGCAAGATGCTTCAGAGCGTTCAGGAGCATAGCTGATGAAGCGCCGAGAAGATTTGTTGTCTTACCGCTGATAACTGTTCCGTCATCGAGCTCGATAGCCGCTGCAGGAAGTCCTGTAAGCTCAGCTTTGACATTTGCGGCTGTTGCGCATTTTCTGCTTTCAAGACCTATTCCTGCCTGCTGCATTATGGTCTCGATTCTTCTTACGATCTCAGGACGTCCGCCACCCTTTCTGAGTGAGCAGCTTTCCTTATAATATCTTCTGATGATCTCCTGCTTTCCGGCCTCTCTTGTTGCTTCATCGTCAGAAATACAGTTTCCTGCCATATTTACGCCCATGTCCGTAGGTGACTTATAAGGCGAATCCCCATAGATCTTCTTGAACATGGCATTAAGAACAGGAAATACCTCTATATCTCTGTTGTAATTAACGGTTGTCACTCCGTAAGCCTCAAGGTGGTACGGATCGATCTCATTTATATCGCTGAGGTCAGCTGTAGCTGCTTCGTATGCAAGGTTTACCGGATGCTGAAGAGGGATATTCCAGATAGGGAAGGTCTCGAACTTAGCATAGCCTGCCTTAACTCCTCTCTGGTTCTCCTTGTAGAGCTGAGACAGACATACAGCCATCTTACCGCTTCCCGGACCCGGTGCAGTTACAACAACCAGCGGCTTTTCTGTCTCTATATAATCATTCTTTCCAAAGCCCTCATCGCTGATGATGAGCGGAATATTGTTCGGATAACCATTGATCGGATAGTGTCTGTAAACCTTCATACCGAGACTCTCAAGTCTCTTCTGATATTTGATTGCTCTCTCCTGTCCGTTAAAGCGTGTAAGTACAACGCTTCCTACGAAGAGCCCATAGCCTCTGAAGGCATCGATCAGACGAAGCACATCGATATCGTAGGTGATGCCGAGGTCACCTCTTACCTTATTTTTCTCTATGTCATTTGCATTGATGACTATGACTATCTCCGCATCATCCTTCAGCTGGGTAAGCATCCTGATCTTACTGTCCGGAGCAAAGCCCGGGAGAACTCTTGATGCATGGTAATCATCGAAAAGCTTTCCGCCGAATTCCATATAAAGCTTTCCGCCAAAATTAGATATTCTCTCCCTGATCTTCTCTGACTGCATTGAGAGATATTTGTCATTGTCAAAACCTATCCTGCTCATTTTGTTATCCTTCCTGATGTTTAATATACTTAAAACTATCATAACCCTGTGATCGTTATTTCAATCTCACGGGAGAATATACTTTATTTAACAATTATCCTGCCTGCAAGCTTCTTCAGGCTTGCAGCTTCTGCAAGATCATTTACACTTAATCTGTCATAATTTCTGAAATGCTCTATCCTTGCCGTGATCTCAAGTCCTCCGAATACTCCCGAATCAGCTGTCGCATCGATTTCAGTATCCTGATAATCATTGCATACATATATGGTTTTATTTGCTGCAATGACGGAAATAAGGTCAGCAAAGAGCTGTGTTGCTTCAAAGGTTCTCTCATCCTGCTTGGTAACGACCAGCAGCTGGTCACATTTCTCGATCATCCATTTAGAAAGATCATCTATGGTAGAATCCGCATCAACTATGACAATATCATATCTGTCGGAAACTGTTGCCTCCTTGATGATATCAACATATGTTCTGCTTGTGATGCCCGCATAGGCAGAGATGCTTGTTCGCTTTATCTCCTGCAGGAACTCAAAGCCCTCTTTCCTGATATATTGTCTTACCTTGCGGAATTCGCCCGCTTCAACAATCCTTTCATCCTCGACCATATCCTCACAGCCAAGAAGCCTTCCAAAGGTCTGATAAGGTGAGGTACAGATGTATAAAACTCTGTTGCCCGAAGCAGCAAGTATGCGGCTTAATGCAAGTGCAACAGTTGTCTTGCCGACTCCTCCGGCTGCAGAATAAACCATAAGAAGTCTGGCCGGATTCTCTGAAGAGATCATCTCAGCCGGCTGCACTGTAGTTCCAACTGCCTGCTCCGCAGCAGTCTCGCCCTGCAATCCATTGTTTTCTGCTGTCGGCGCTCCGACTACATGCACAGGTTCTGCATTCTTCACTGAAGGTGCTGCCATATGATCCGACGCCTCCGTAGCGGATGCGATCGGTGCGGAAGCCGCCATGCTCCTGATCACGCCCGTTGCAGTCAGCTTGTCAACGGCCTCCCTGACCTGAGCCTTGGCCGCTGCGTCTCCAAGAAGAACCTCCTTAGGGAACTTTATGAGAAAATCACATTTACCGATCCTGAGGGTATCATTATCAGATATGTATCTCGCTTCACCGCTCTTAAGCCTTGAACCGTTTACAAAGGTTCCGTTGGCACTGCCCAGATCTATCACGGCAATCTTGTTTCCGACCTGTGATATCTTACAATGAATACGGCTTGCCGATGCATCGGGAACAGCTCCGTCACAGGTATCCGAGCTTCTTCCGATAACATAATTATCATTTGTCACCACAAGCTCCGGAAGCTTTCCGTTAAGATGAGTAAGCGTTATAGCCGGCATATTTCTCGCAGCCAGATATCCGGTATGTCCCGGAACATCAGCCTTCACCGGCTGTGGCTGCGCCACCGTAAGCTCAGAGGTGTCCTTTATATTGGCAATTGATACTCTTGACTTGGAATCCTCTTCGCTCAGCTTGTCATACACCTCGGTGATGCTCAGATTTTCATCCATAAGCCACTCTATCACGTCGTCCGCTCTGTCGCCCTGAAGATTCTGCTGTTTCTTCATAAATCTGGCAAATACATCTCTTACTTCATTTTCAAACAGAACCGCTTTGACCGGCACCTTCTGGATCACAGGTGCGTATACACCCTTGACCTTTTTTGTTTTGGGATCGATATATATCCTTGACAGAGAGGTTATGATATTTTCCTCCTTAAGGATATTACTCTCCTTCGTTTTGATCACTATTCCCAGGAAGTCCTTAACGATCTCAATAAACCGCGGGAGAGTCAGCCCTTCCGCAAGTTCCGAAATACTCTTAAGATTATTTACAACATAATAAAAGGCATTCTGACCATTAAAATTTCCATACATAACATTGGCAAAGGTTTCATCCCTGCCTTCAGTTATCAGATTATATTCATCAGCGGCAACACATGTCGGATCATTAATGATATAGACAAAATCGCCGCCTGCGGTCTGTTCTGTCAATGTACCATCGATCAAAAACCTGTTCAAATCTGCCACATCCTTTCTGTAAATATCAAGAATCAATGACATATATTTTATCAAAATACAGTTTCAAAAACAACTCTGATATATACATCATCCTCAACCAATAGGCCTCTTAATGTGAAGTTCCGAGGTGTCCGGTTATTCTGCCGAAAGCTTTCCGGCAAGAGCCTTATACACCTCAATAACAGCGCCGTGATGCGTCTTAACAAAGTCACCGTCACCGGCAGCCGCAGCTTCCTCAAGCTCTTTGGCCTTTTCAAACATCTCTGATGCTCCTATCGTTTTGGAAGCACTCTTGACAGAGTGTATCAGTATCTTGTAATCCTTCAGATTATCAGCCTTCAGGAAATCCTCGAGCTGGCTTATCTTCTCAGGTGCATCATTCGCATAATCATTTATTATCTCAAGATAAAACTCCTCATCATTGCCACAGTAGGTAAGACCATCTGTTGTATTTAAACCTATTTTTTCAAGTTCAGCCAGTGTAAGCTTTCCACCTGTTTCCATATTGTCTCCTTCTGTCACTTCAAATGTCATTATTTCAAACTCTTCCGTATCCGCCTTCCCGGCAGTCTTTATTTCATCGCCTGATCTCACTCTGTCACGAGACCCATCCGATGTCTCATCAGATGTCTCATCAGAACCCGCGCCGAAAAGTTCATCCACCAAAACGGTTTCTTCCATCTGCACAGGACTTTCGGTTTCCGGAAGCATCTCATTTTCATCCGAACCTGTCACTGCGCCTGTCAGATATTTCTTAAATATCTTCTCAAGCCCGGCCAGCTCGATTGGCTTAGAGAGATAATCATCAAAGCCCGCCTCAAGGTACTGCTCCCTCGCACCCACTACTGCATTTGCGGTAAGCGCGATCACCTTGGTATCGCCAACCAGGTCATTATCCTTCAGATATTTCAAAGTCTCAAGGCCGTCCATCTCAGGCATCATATGATCGAGGAAAAGCATATCGAAACGCTGTTCCCTCATCACCTTGATAGTCTCTTTACCTGAACCGCATATGGTAGGTTTGATGCCGAAGAGCTTCATCAGATTGGCTGCAACCTTGCGGTTTACTTCATTATCATCCGTAAGGATTATCTTTGCATCCGGTACAGTGAGAGTCACCGTGCTGGCCGCACTCTTGCTGTGGTGCTCCTTAGCCGTAACACTGTATTCACCGACCGGTGACTTATCCACGATCTCCAGAGGAAGTTCAAAATAGAACTCCGATCCTACGCCGTATTCACTCTTTATCTTAAGCTCACTTCCCATCATGATGAGAAGTCTTGTTACTATGGAGATGCCCAGTCCGGTACCTTCGATATGGCGGTTCTTCTTCTCATCAACACGCTCGAAGGAGATGGAAAGCTTATCAATGTCTTCTTTCCTTATACCTATTCCGGTATCCTTTACCGAAACCAGAAGACTGCATTTGTTATTCTCTGTCTTCAGATTCTTTATCGATAACTGAACATAACCTTTTTCAGTGTATTTAACCGCATTTGTCAGAAGGTTCATTATAACCTGACTGATCCTGACATCATCGCCAAGAAGCTTCGAAGGCACTGTTTCATCAAGGTCGATCTTAAGCGCCAGTCCCTTGGTCTTCGCTCTCTCACTAATGGAATTGACAAGTCCGTTCACCAGTATCTTGATCTCAAATTCCGCAGGAACCAGGTTCATCTTGCCGTCCTCGATCTTGGAAAAATCAAGGATGGTATTTATTATCGAAAGAAGCGTCTTGCCTGCACTCTTGATATTTGTTGAATAATCCAGAGTGTTCGGCTCCTTTGATTCATGAAGGATCATCTCGTTCATTCCGAGGATGGCATTTATAGGAGTTCTTATCTCGTGGCTCATGTCTGCCAGGAAATCACTCTTGGCTTTATTTGCACTGTCGGCAGCAGATTTCTCGAGCTTCAGAACCTTTGCCTCGTAGTCCTTCCTTCTCTCGCTCTCCTTCATCTCTTCCATCCTGAGATAGTTCTTGCGCTCACTTCTGTAGCCCAGAAGATAGAAGGTTGAAATAAGGATAAATACTATTATTGCGATGATGATGGTTACAAAGAGAAGCATCATCGGAGCGCTGTAGAGTTCGGCATTCTTGGTGATAACGACCAGATACCACTGATCCATAACCTCATCGACAAATACTGTGCATTTTTCGTCGTCGATCTTCGTCGTAAAATTTCCTTTGCCGGTCTTCACAACCTTCTGAAAGAAATCATGCTGTTCCTCCAGATCATTATAATTCTTTCCGTTCTCTCTCCTGTCATGGTGAGCGATCACCATTCCGTCCTTGTTTACAACATAGCCGTAACCATAGCCGTTGATCTGGATTTCCTCAACGATCTCCTGAACGCCGTTAAGCGTAAGATCAAGGGCAAGTGCGTTGTTGTTATCGGACAGAGCCTTGCCGACCGAAATGATCACATTGCCGGTCTGTGCATCAACATAAGGCGGAACGATGACTACCTCACCCTCATGGGAAACGATAAATTTATACCAGTCTCTTGCCTTCGGATCATAATCTTCAGGTGGAACCCAGCCAACGCCGTCGACATATACATCGTTGATAACACCGTAGATTCCGGTGTAGCTCTCATCAAACTGTTCCTCTGTTCCTGAGGACTCTCTGGTAATATATTCGATTATTTCTTCACTGGATGCACCGTTTGAAGCCATATGATCAACTGTATCGGCTGCAACCCACAGGACACTCTTCGCAGTATTGAGATAATTCTCAAGATCAGCCGTAATAGCTGCCGTCTTGTCTTCACCCAGTTCCTGAACAGATGAAAAGGCTGTTCTGAATACGACTCTCGCACTAAAAATAACCATAAGTGTCATCAGAATAAAGGTTGCCGTAAGTATTAGTATCAGATTTTTTCTGCTTCTCATCATATTATTTTTCCCAATCACACATGACGCAAAACGTCCGTCTAAAAAAACTTTCACCCATTTATACAGTATACTGATATAAAGTATTCATTTCAACATCTTTTACTGTAAATATCAGATAAAATCTGTTATGATATATTTTGATTTCGGATAGCGGTCAGCCATACCGATAATATGTCTGATCATTTTAATCTGATATACCGGACCGGGATCAAAATATATCGCATAATATTAAACTACATGAAAGGAAAATATCCGACTCTGTCACAGCCGGATCAGATGATAAACATGGCCGATTTAATAGCACTCGTCGATGACGATCCGTTAAATCTGAAAATAGCTCAGAATATTCTCAAGAAAAATGGTATGGAGGTTGTCGCCATGAGTTCCGGCGCACAGCTTCTTGATTTCCTGCGAAAGGATACGCCTGATCTTATCCTGCTCGATATCATGATGCCTGAAATGGACGGCTTCGAAACGCTTACGAAGATCCGTGATCTCGAAAACGAGCTTGATATGGATGATATTCCTGTAATCTTTCTCACCTCAGACGAAGGCAACAGTTCCGAGACGCGCGGTTTTGAGCTGGGAATCTCCGACTACATCAGAAAACCTTTCCAGCCTGCGGTTCTTATCAAGAGGATCACAAACGTTTTAAAGAGGCAGGCCATCATCCAGAGATATCACGAGGAAGCAACCACCGATACTCTCACAGGACTTCTTAACAAGGGTGCTACCAACAACAAGCTGGAGATGCTCATAAAGAGAAAGCCGGGCTGTCTCATGATGATAGACCTGGATGCTTTCAAGCTTATTAATGATATTTACGGCCACAATGCCGGTGACAAGATACTTATCAGCTTTTCCATCCTGCTGAAGGGCTTCCTCGGTCCCGATGATATTATCGGAAGAATGGGCGGAGATGAATTCACAGCATTTTCTACCTCACTTAAGACTGAAGAGGATCTGAAGGAATTCTCCGATAATCTTAATACCACTCTCATTCTTGATGCCAAGAGGATACTCGGCGAAGAGATGGATATTCCTCTCGGCGCCTCGATCGGTGCAATATTCCTTGACGGCAAGGGCATAGAATACGTTGATGCACTTAAGCTGGCAGACAAGGCTCTTTATAATGTAAAAAATAACGGCAAACACGGCTACAGCCTGTATTCCGGAAATGACGATGACGAAGAACAGGATGTCCTGAACATGAGAACTCTCTCAATGATCCTTTCAGAGAGAAATATGTCATCAAACGCTCTCAAGCTTGACAGCTCATCCTTCGTGGGCGTATACCGTTTTGTAATGCGTTACGTAATGCAGTACCACAGAAACGCCTGCAAGCTTCTTATCACGCTCCATCCTTCGAAGGGACTCACCACTGAAGAAGCTGATGATTATTTTGAACAATTCGGTAAGCATGTGGAGGAAACTCTCCGCAGAAGCGACCTTGTCATGCAGGTCAGAAAGAATGTATATTTCGTCCTGCTCACTGATATCAGAGCCGGTGCCGACGAACAGGTTGCCGGAAATATCATAAGAAACTGGCGTTCAAAGAATGGTGACGTTCTGCAGATATTCTATGAGACAGATTTTCTTGAATCGGAAAAGATCTATACCGGCAGCGACAAGAAGCTCTGGGTTGCGATAGTTGACGATGATGAGATGAACCGTAAGCTGGCAGACAGAATTCTATCCAAGAACGATATAGTTGTAACAAAGCTTGCTTCGGGCGAGGAACTGATCAACTTCCTTAGCGATCACCGTCCTGATCTCATCCTTCTCGACGTAAATATGCCCGGAATGGATGGCTTTGAAACCCTCGATATACTTCGATCAAAGGAGACAGAGATTGCGGACATTCCTGTTGTCTTCCTTACTGCAGAGAATGATATCGATACAGAGAAGAAGGCTCTCGGACTCGGAGCCAAGGACTTCATCAAGAAGCCTTTCATCCCTGAGATTCTTACACTCAGAGTTAAGCAGATAGCCGAACTTCTCCGACTTCAAAAGCGTCTCGAGGATGAGGTTTCCAAGAAGACCAAGGAGAACGAGGAGCTGTTCCTCGATGTCGTAAGTTCTCTTGCCGGAGCCATCGATGCCAAGGATACTTATACAAACGGTCACTCTTCGCGAGTTGCCGAGTATTCCAAGGAGATTGCCCGAAGATACGGCTACAGCATGAAGGAGCAGAGCGACATCTATATCATGGGACTTCTCCATGATGTTGGCAAGATCGGTGTACCGGATTCAATTATAAATAAACCGGGCCACCTCACCGATGAAGAATTTGAACAGATCAAGAGCCATCCTGTTATCGGCTCACAGATACTGAAAAATATAAAAAAGATGCCGAAGCTCTCAACAGGAGCACGCTGGCATCATGAGAAATACGATGGAACCGGATATCCTGACGGCCTTGCCGGAGAAGAAATTCCTGAAGAGGCTCGTATCATAGCTGTTGCGGATGCGTATGACGCCATGTCAAGCAAACGAAGCTACCGTAATATCATGCCTCAGGAGAAGATCCGCAGCGAGATCATCCGCGGTTCAGGAACCCAGTTTGATCCACGCTTCGCAGAGATCATGGTCAGAATGATTGATGAAGATACGGAGTATGTTATGAGGGAAGGCGGAAAGGAATAATAACGAATAAGGGATAAAGTATTGTTGCGAACCTAAGAGAACGGTCACCCAACGCGTTGCTTCGCAACTCAATGATGAGATAGTACATTATTGCAAATCTAAGATCTGATCACACAACTCGTTGCTGCGCAACTCAAACGTTTGCTGACGCAAACGGGTTGTGCGCCCATCTCTTAGATTTCTAATGAATCCAGAAAAAAATACCGGCATTTGCAAGTAAACTTGCATGCCGGTATTTTTTCTGTATTCGCAATAATGCACTATCTCTTTGAGAACTGTGGAGCACGTCTTGCACCCTTGAGACCGTATTTCTTTCTCTCCTTCATACGAGGATCTCTTGTAAGGTATCCTGCAGACTTGAGAACTGGTCTGAAATCAGCTGATACTGTAAGAAGGGCTCTTGCAATACCATGTCTGATAGCACCTGCCTGGCCTGTGAAACCGCCGCCGTATACATTTACAAGTACGTCATACTTTCCGTCAGCACCTGTAGCAACGAGTGGCTGCTTAACGATAACCTTAAGTGTCTCTAATCCGAAATACTCATCGAGTGACTTCTTGTTAACTGTTATATTTCCTGAACCAGGTACAAGATAAACTCTAGCAACACTGCTCTTTCTTCTTCCTGTACCATAGAATTTAGCTGCCTTTGCCATTTACTTCTTCCTCCTTCTATTAATACTTGATCTCAAGTACTTCAGGCTTCTGTGCCTGCTGCTTGTGATCCGGACCTGCATAAACAAAAAGCTTGGTAAACATGCTTCTTCCAAGAGGTCCCTTAGGAAGCATACCCTTAACTGCGTGCTTGATAACTTCTGTAGAATCCTTAGCAAGCTGATCCTTAAGGGTTATTGACTTAAAACCACCGATATGGTCTGAATGGCTGTAGTATACTTTCTCGTTCAGCTTATTTCCTGAAACCTTGATCTTATCTGCATTGATTACGATTACATAATCACCTGTGTCAATGCTTGGTGTAAATGTAGGCTTATTCTTGCCTCTTAAAATCTTTGCGACCTCTGATGAGAGACGTCCTAATGTATGTCCGGTGGCATCAACTACGTACCACTTTCTATCAATCGTTGATGGGCTTGCAACAAAGCTCTTCATCTGACGTGTTCCTCCTTGATATATTCTATTAAATAACTGTTCATGTAACAAGACGTGCATCACTATTCCGGGGCATGGTATAGAGTCAGCCACTACTCGTCACAGAAAGGTATTATATGATACTTTATCTTATATGTCAAATATTATTTTTCATAATATTCATGAACCAGACTCCTGTAGCCCAGCTTCTTCAAATCTTCGTAGGAAGCTTTAAATCTGCCCTTATTCCGCCTTCCCGTCAGAAGATATCTGATACACTCCTGTGCATAATGATCTATAGCCTTCAGGCTGTCTGTCGTATTTATTACCGGAAAGAACCAGTATGCCCAGCTGAGCTCATTATCGGCAGGACTTTCCAGAAGCTTCCTGTTAAATACTCTGATAAAGGCCTTGGCACATTTCTCGGGCTGCACCTCATTTCTGTCGCCCCAGCGTTTCAGGGCACGCGCCTTTCTCCGCATCTTAGCCTTAAGCTTCTTTATCGTGACAGGCGCAATATCTATCTTTCCCCTGCAATATGAAAAACCAAGAAAGGTCCAGCCTTCCTCCGGAGAAAAAAAGCTTTCCTTATCAGGATTTATCTTCAATCCTCTCCTCTCGAGAAAGCCTCTGATTCTTTCAGCCTCTACCTGCAATTCTTCAGCAGAATCGGCCAGAACGATTATATCGTCAGAATATCTGGAATATATCACCACGCCGGCGTCATATGCCATATTCCCATCATTTTCCGGGCAGCCGTCATTTGCCATATATCCATTATGTTTTCCGCTGCCGTCATAAGATCTGTCAAGCTCCATCAGATAGAGATTTGCAAGAAAGGCAGCTACAGGCGTTCCGGCCATTATTCCTTTTCTTTCCTCAATAACGTTTCCTCTGAAGCTAACTCTGTCCTCCGTAAGCAGTCCCTTAAGAAAGAGAAACAGCTTCTCATCCTCCTTCATGACTTCTTCAAGAATCGGCAGAAGTCTGTCTACAGGCACGGAATTAAAATAATCACTGACATCCGCTTTATAAGCGTATTTTCCATCAATGCCCTCGCTTGCAACCAGTCTTCGCACGGCATCCTTCGCAGTTCTACCCGGTCTGAAGGAATAGAGACCCTCAGAAAAAATACTGTCATATTTTCGGAGCATAAGCCAGGTCAGAAGCTTGAGCGTGATATTTTCAGCTTCAGGATAGGTATATACCGTTCTCTTCTTTCCCGTGCTGATCTTGCTGATGATACTCTTTTCCGGAAGAGGAAAAGGCTGTCCGGATGCGATACGTTCATATACCTCAAGATAACCCTTCGTATCGATAAAATCCCTCAGAAGCTTAGTAAACCTTTTCTCGCTTATCAGTGAAGTTCTGTAATTGTAAAAATTCTCCCACACCTCCGGAGAGGCAAGGTTGTCTAATATGCTATTCATTTTCCAAAGTTATATAGAAACAGCAAGGGAAGATGTTAAATTCAGGAAAATTCCTGAATGTACCGGATCGTACACAGATCAACTGCCTGCGAAGTGTTGAGTCCGGTGCGATACAACACCGGTTCACCGATCTGTGCCTGATCTGCCACAGGCGCAAAATGCATTCCCTTACTGTTATATTTGTCTTATATGCTAATGATTCCCTGTCTTATCTGTTGTTATTTTTATGAATTATACATGTATTTCAATTGACGGCAGGCTTATTGTGACTAAAGTGCAAGTGCCTTGCGGGTTCTCTCGATAACATAGGATTTGGTATTCCACCATCCCTCATGATCATAATAATATCTGAGATATGGCACTCCCGTCCTTCTGCATTCTTCTCTCAGCTTATATCTTCCGCTGTTACTGTTAAGGAGCTCAACTACCAGCGCCTTTACACCTCCGCTGTAGAAGGTAAATACGGTTATCTTCCCCGATTTTTCCTTCTCTATCTGATATGCCGGGAATTCATTTCTGAATATTTCTTCAAAATACTGTATATAGCTGCCCTTATAATTAAACTGATTTTCCTCAGCCGGCATTACGGGTCCCCATGAATTACCTGATGGCTGAATCATAGCACCGGTATTTGAATAACCGCCATCATTATTTGGAACAACGGTTCCGCTGTAATTATTACCGCCGCCGATCGGCTGTCCATTCAAAATAACTCCCTGACCGGAATTATTTCCCTGACTGTTACCCTGATTATTGCCTGTTCCGAGATTATTCAAAAGATCCCCCACAGCTTTACCTGCACCTTCCGAAAAAAGCTTTGAAAAAAGTCCCATAAATTACCTCCTTGTAACCTCTTTCAACATATTTACACTTCTCACCCACATCAAAAATAATTATATTATAAATACCTGATTTCCACAAGCGTAAGTCCTCTGGCCTCTGCGGTATCTCCCGCCCTGCTTCTGTCCTTACTTTCGATAATTTCCTTAACCGCCTCCGGAGCGAGTCTTCCGCTTCCGACCTCCATAAGGGTTCCGGCAATGATGCGGACCATATTATAGAGGAAGCCGTTGCCGGTTATTCGGATCGTTATCATCCTGCCCCTCCAGACTTCATCTCTATTTTCATTATCTGAAGATATTATTCCTGCCGCTTCTGAATCTTTATTATTCTCACAAATCGCTGAACCGGAATAACTCATATCAGAATCATTCATACCAGGATAATGCGTTTCAGAGTCACTCTTATCAGAATCACTCACATCAGAATCACTCACATCATGTACGATGATATCACACGAATATATCGTCCTTGTCTTGTCGACCACACTGCTTCCGGCCGAGCAAAAGGCTGTAAAATCGTGCTCTCCGACGATGTATGAAGCAGCTTCCTGCATTTTTTCGGTATCAAGAGGGATATAGCAGAACTTCGAATACAGCCTGTAAAGCGGATTCTCTATCCGATCATTATATATCTTATATTCATAGGTTTTGACTGTATCCGCGTGTCTCGGATGAAAATCATCAGCCACCTCGAACGATTCTCTGACGCGTATATCTTCGGGAAGTCTCTGGTTCAGAGCCATCTTAAGCTTATCGGCAGGAATACGTGTTTCAGCATCAAATACACACACATTTCCGAGTGCATGAACTCCCGAATCGGTACGGCTCGCGCCTATCACCTGCACCTCCTGTCCCAGAAGGTCTGTAATAGCCTGATTCAGAACACCCTCTATGGTTATGCCGTTCGGCTGCACCTGCCAGCCGCAGTACGCTGTTCCGTCGTATGAAACTGTGAGTTTATATCTTTTCATCTTTGCAACCTATTCTGATAATTCAAATATCAATCTGTATTAAATATTTCACATTGATACCATCTGTTCCCAATACCAAAACAGTGAATTATATATCACCATTCATATTCGTCGACCTGATTTTATGATTGTCAGTATCAATAGCTTTATAACAGTATATTGAGCACTATCGTAAGTATCAGTGCAGCGATAACACAGAAGAGATACAGTGCATCATTTCCGTCATAGCGGAGCGGATCCACCTCGGTCCTGGGCTCTGTACTGTCATAGCATCTGATATCCATGGCATTTGCAAGCTTCTCGGCCTTGTCGAGTGTCTTTCTGAACAGCGGTATCATTATTGAAATACTGTTTTTAAGGCGCTTAAATATATTTCCCATGGTTATATCCGCGCCACGGGAGGCCTGCGCCACTCTGATCTCGTTCATATCATTTCCGAGTATCGGCAGGAACATCATCGCAACTGTCATGGTCATGGCTGTGTCTTCCTTCACATGGAAGCCCTTTCTGATGCCCTTCAGAAGCTCCCTTGCCGTCGTCGTCTTGATCATGATGACACACATAAAGGCTGTCATCAGAAACTTCAGAAATATAAAGAGTGCTCCCGTAAAGCTCATAAATATCAGATTGATCAGGAATCCGGCCACAAGAAGCATAACAGCCACCCTCATCGACCTGATATACCTGAATATACTGACTCCCGAAAGAGCTATGCTCGCGATAAGTAAGGCCGCGGGAATCAGAAGCATTATGTATTTTTTTGAAAGGATGCATATAAGTGCAAAGAGCAGCACCGTATACAGCTTGGCTCTCGGGTCAAGGCTGTGTACGAAAGATTCCCTGTCCTCATATCTTCCTCTGTTTACATCGTAGAGATACATGATTCTAACTTTCTATTTCTATCTATTATCAGGCAGGAATTATACGATTCGTCATATTGTACTGTTATCAGCCAATGAAAACGCACCGGCTTCCATACGGTTCAGCGGATTATTTTCCGACATTCATATATTTTTAGCGGATGATCACAAACCGGCTTACACATAATTCTCAGTGGATGATCACAAAACGGCTAACACATAATTCTCAGCGGATGATCACAAACCGGCTTACATATAACTCTCAGTGGCAGATTACGATAACACATCTGCCCGCCTCGATATAGCTCTTCACAACGCCCGAAAGCGCATCGATACCACCCTCATCAAGTCCGGCATCGGATTCATCGAGGATGAGATAGTCCGGCGTATTTGCAAGAATACCGGCAATTCCGACTCTTCTCTTCTCACCGCCGGAAAGAGCCTGCACGGGTCTTTGCCAGAGCACTTCATCAACATTCATATATGTAAGAGCATTTCTTGCCGATTTTACGGCACAGTCATTGTCAAAGCCCATATTTTTCGGTCCGAACATAACATCCTTTATGACGGAATCAGCAAAGAGCATCTTGTCCGGATTCTGAGCAACATAACCAACTCTCCTGCGGAGCAAATTGATATCAAAAATTATGCCCTCCTCCAGATTGCTCTCCGAGCTCTGTCTGACCGGATTCGGTCTGCGAAGCTTCGTGACCGGAAGAGCCTTGCCTTCAAGGAAAATACGTCCTTTTTTAGCCATCAGAAGGCCGTTAAGCAGCATTGCAAGCGTTGATTTACCGGAGCCGCTCTCGCCCTTCACAAGATATACCCTGCCCCTTTTAAAAGCATATGACACGTTCGCAAGTATCCTCTCTCTGCCATAGCCAAAGCTGACACGGTCAAGCTGAAGTGCCGCGGTATCATCTACAAGCTCTACCCTTTCCACGCTTTCAACCATAGCATAGTCGTCATTATTCTCTCTTAGAACTTTTTCTTCAATATATATCGGTTTTATCTCACTGTTAATTTCGGTGCGATTAATGGTACGTGTAAAAAGATCAATCTCCGGCACCAGTCCGGGAGCATCCTTCAGTGAAACCGAAAATGCTGCCATTTCCTGCCCGTCGCTGTCGGAAATATCATCCGCCACGTCAGAATACCCTTCAACAACCTTACCGCTATCAAGCCTTATGACCCTGTCGCAGTATTTAGCAGTATCTTCTCTCTGGGTTATCAACAGAACAGTCTGTTTATTCGTCCTGGCCTGAGAGACAATATGCTCGAGCATTTTTGCCCTGACCTTATCACTCTGCATCGAGAAGGCTTCATCCAGCACCAGAATATGTGGTTCCATCAGAAGTATTGCCGCAACTGCTGCTCTCTGTTTCTCGCCTTCGCTGAAGGTTCTGAGATTCCTGTCAGCCTTATCAAGAAGGCCGAATCGTTTCATGAGTCCCTTTGTCTTCTTAACAGTCTCATCTACCGGTGTATTAAGATTTTCCAGACCAAACATTATATCTGCAGAGGCAATATCAAATACATGGTTATCCTCGGGATTCTGGAGCACTACAGCGCATTTTCTGTGCAGCCTTGTTATATTTCCAGGGAAACTGGTATCAAAGCCCGCTACAACGACCTTATCAGGCTCCTCAGGCATGTAGAGACCTGCAATATAGGCTGCAAGGGTTGATTTACCCGAGCCATTCGGTCCGGCTATCATAACTATTTCACCCTCATCAATATCTAGGCTTATACTGCTGCCCTCTATATATGGAATTTTAAGATTTCTTATCTTGATAATGCTTTCCATTTTGAAATACTGCTCTGACAGTCTATTACAGTAAATTCAACACCGTATATAAAATGAATATATGACGTACATAATCACATCCATTGTGTGATGAATCAAATTAACTTCCTTTGGATACTTTAGCACATGAGGCGCCTGTTCGCAAGACTCGTAAACGTGATAAAGGCTGTCGGTCACCCGACAGCCTTTTTGTATTTGAAAATACGATTAAACTAACTCTAAGATTACTTCAAGAGCTCCGTCGCCCTTTCTCTGACCGATCTTAACGATTCTTGTGTATCCGCCTTCACGTCCAGCATACTTAACAGCATACTCGTTGAAAAGCTTATCTGTAAGATCAACCTTCTTTGTAGCAGCCTTCTTACCAGCCTGAGCTGTAGGAACTTCTGTTACAGGATAGAGAACCTTAAGCATCTCACGTCTTACATGAAGTCTTGATGGGAGATCCTTCTTGATCTTCTTCTCAACTTCATCAAATACTGTAACCTTCTTGCCGTCAATAACGTTCTTTACTCTGTTGCCGTCCTTATCTTTTCTTGCAACCTTGGTCTTAACAGTAACTTCTTCGAAGTTATCCTTTTCCCTGATTGCCATCTTGATAAGCTTTTCAGCTATCTGACGAACTTCCTTAGCTCTTGCGTCTGTAGTCTTTATCTTACCATAGTTAAGAAGCATTGTTACCTGATTTCTGAGAAGTGCCTTTCTCTGATCAGCCTTCTTACCAAGTTTTCTGTACATTGCCATTTTTATTTTCCTCCTTACCCCTGGCAGGGTCTTCACTGTGCTTACTAATTCCGATCCGTTAACAGATCAGCCTCCGTCAAAGCGTAAGCTTCTCCATCCGAACCGACTTCAGCCTAAGTGGTGATATTAACTATTCCTCAACGTCCTGATTTGTTCCGTCGTTAAGTGAATAACCAAGCTCCTTGAGCTTTGCGAGAACCTCTTCAAGAGACTTACGTCCGAGGTTACGAACCTTCATCATATCCTCAGGTGTCTTCTTGCAAAGTTCCTTAACTGTATTTATACCTGCTCTCTTAAGACAGTTATATGAACGAACTGAAAGCTCAAGTTCGTCAATAGTGATATCTGACTTGCTGACAGGCTCTTCCTTAATTGTGTCAACGATAACGCTTGCGTCCTTAGCAGTCTCTGAAAGATTAATGAAAAGATTCAGATGCTCGCTGAGAACCTTTGCTGCAAGGCTGACAGCCTCATCAGGTGCAAGTGATCCGTTTGTAAATACATCGAGTGTAAGTTTGTCATAGTCTGTGATCTGACCTACACGGGTATTCTCTACAGTGAGGTTTACTCTCTGTACAGGTGTGTAGATAGAATCAACTGCTATTGTATCGATAGTTGTATCAAGCTCTTTGTTCTTGTCAGCGCTTACATAACCACGACCGTTTGTGATAAGAAGCTCCATCTCAAGTCTTGCCTCAGGGCCGCTGAGATTTGCGATAACAAGATCCGGATTAAGGATCTCGATGTCGCCGTCAACTCTGATATCTGCAGCAGTAACAACAGTTGTTCCTGATGCTTCGATATAAGCAGTCTTAGGCTCGTTTGATGATGAATTATTCTTGATAACAAGATCTTTGATATTTAAAACTATCTCTGTTACGTCTTCCTTAACTCCCGGAAGAGAACTGAACTCGTGGAGAACGTCCTTGATCTTAACAGCGCTTACTGCTGTTCCCGGAAGAGATGAAAGCATAATTCTTCTGAGAGAATTACCCAGTGTTGTACCATAGCCTCTTTCAAGTGGCTCAACTACAAATCTGCCATACTTATTGTCGTCTGACTTATCAGCGATCTCAATTCTTGGCTTTTCAAATTCAAACACTATGTTACCCTCCTTCTACTATCAAAATAATATGCGTCTATATATATCCTGCAGGTTCCCATCACCTGCAGAAGCAGGATATAAAATATCCTGACATTAGATTCCGCAAATGATAATTTATCTTACTTAGAGTATAACTCGACGATAAGTGTCTCGTTAACCGGTACATCGATCTGCTCTCTCTCAGGCTTTGTTACAACTGTACCGCTAAGTGTTTCTGAATTTGACTCAAGCCATGCTGGAACTGAAATTCCGCCGTTAGCTTCAACGATATCCTTAAATCTCTGAAGAGACTTGCTCTTCTCTCTGATCTCGATCTTGTCGCCTACGCTTACCTTGTATGAAGGAATGTTTACACACTTGCCATTTACAAGTACAAACTTATGACCAACGATCTGTCTTGCTTCTCTTCTTGTTCTTGCAAATCCCATACGGAAGATTACATTGTCAAGACGAAGCTCAAGGAGTGTCATGAGGTTAGGACCTGCTGTTCCCTGCATCTTCTCTGCCTTAGCGAAAAGATTACGGAAAGGCTTCTCCTGTACTCCGTAAATGAACTTAGCCTTCTGCTTCTCACGAAGCTGCATACCATACTCGCTGATCTTTCTTCCAGCGTTCTTAGCTTTTCTTCTTGATTTCTTATTTACACCGAGATACATTGGCTCCATGCCGAGTGATCTGCATCTCTTAAGAACCGGGGTTCTATCAATTGCCATTTTCTATGTACCTCCTCTATCAGACTCTTCTTCTCTTTGGTGGACGACAACCGTTGTGTGGAACCGGTGTAACATCCTTAATAGTTAATACTTCAAGACCACATGCATTAAGAGCTCTGATAGCAGCTTCTCTTCCTGAACCTGGTCCCTTAACCATAACGTCAATAGTCTTAAGGCCGTAAGGAGCTGCTGCCTTAGCTGCTGTCTCTGCTGCCATCTGTGCTGCATAAGGAGTAGACTTCTTTGATCCTCTGAATCCGAGTCCACCTGCACTTGCCCATGAAAGAGCATTTCCTTCAGCATCAGTTAATGTAACTATTGTATTATTGAAAGAAGACTGAATGTGAGCCTGTCCATGCTCAACTACTCTTTTATTACGCTTCTTAGTAGCTTTTTTAGTAACTTTACCAGCCATTACTTTACTTTCCTCCTACCTTAATTACTTCTTCTTGTTAGCAACCGTCTTCTTAGGTCCCTTACGTGTACGAGCGTTGTTCTTGGTGTTCTGACCACGAACAGGGAGTCCCTTTCTGTGACGGATGCCACGATAGCAACCGATTTCCTGAAGACGCTTAATATTGAGAGCTGTCTCTCTTCTTAAATCACCTTCAACTGTAAGAGTATCATTGATCAGATCACTGATCTTTCTAACTTCGTCATCTGTAAGATCACGAACTCTGGTGTCAGGATTAACGCCTGTCTTAGTAAGAATCTTCTTTGAAGTTGGAA
This sequence comes from uncultured Lachnospiraceae bacterium, assembly GCA_946544235.1. Taxonomy (GTDB): domain Bacteria; phylum Bacillota; class Clostridia; order Lachnospirales; family Lachnospiraceae; genus Eubacterium_Q. The sequence goes on from CAMNMC010000117.1 coordinate 38,018, forward strand.
GACCTATACCATAAATATAGGTAAGTCCAATTTCGACACGTTTTTCTCTTGGTAAATCCACGCCTGAAATACGAGCCATATTCCTTATTTCCTCCGTTAAATCTTTTTGATACGTAATACGGTCTCTGCCGCTCACTTGTTTCTTAGTGCCTTTGCACTGATTACTACCGACCTGTACTCTGAATAACTTCTGTATGGAGTCAGAAGGTGAAATGTATATCCCAGTATCAGATCCTCCATATTATTATAGAATATAACATATCCGATTCATCTTATTATAAGATGAAAATGACGTACGAAATATGTTACAGCCGCTTCTACTTTTTTGCCTTGCCTGCCGTCTTTACAGGCAACCGCCGTGCATGACGAACACGGTAGTTCATCTCCTCCAGAATCCTTCTGCACTACTTATATAAGGTTTATAT
>CAMNMC010000118.1 GCA_946544235.1 uncultured Lachnospiraceae bacterium
TTATGTTAGTGTCATGAGTAATCAATCAATGTGACATTTGTCACATGTACATTTTTATACAAATAAAAATCCGAGCACCCGGATATAACACCTCTATCTACAGGCATTATATCCGAGTGCTCGACATATAGTTTTCTGCATAATATATTATCAATATTATATGTTGTGTCATTGTGTTATTTTACAATCACATTAGTAAAGTAATAATCGTTAAGAATATCGTTGTAATATTCTGAAAATCGTCCGTTGGATACCTGACGGACAAAAGCGTTGTCAACCGCATACGAATCAGTAATAACGCTCTCATAGACACCCGAGCCGCCATCCGTTATACGTTGCTTCAGAGCTGCTTCATAGTCCTTCTGACCCGAGTAGACATAACCGTAATGATTGAAGTAATTGTCCTTCATTGACGGACATTCATGATAGCCTTCATTTATCCAACTGTGATTCACGGACAGATATTTATCACTTACATTAAAATACGGATGGAAGGCCGTTTCCTTCTTGGAACTGTATTCCGGATCATCCCAGGTAGCATCAACCATGTACCAGGTTCCGTCGATCTTCACCTGATTCCAGGCATGCGCACCGCCTGCAGTTCCGTAAACAACCTGATTATCAATCCCTGCCCTTGTCAGAAGAAGGCTGAAGCCCTTGGAATAGCCGTCACAGACAGCTTCCTTATTTACAAGTGCACCATAAGCCGAATGCTGTACATCATATGCCGATTGGCTGCCGATATATTTGACCTGACTTACAACCAAGTCATGAAATGCAAGCTCGATCTCAAAATCACTCATGCCCGGAGTAACGACTTCATTATATATCTTCTCAACCTCTTCACGAAGGCGTATGGCTTTATCCCTGTCTTCAGGTATTTCTTCTCCGTAAACTATATTTCTGTATACATAGCCGCAATCAGATCGCGTGATCGTTATTCTTATCCTGTACGTATCCTCTCCGATTTGCGACCAGTAATATGAGCTACTGAGATTAGCATAAATATTATGATAATAATTGCCGGTCTGAATAGTACTGAACTTGTCCTTTATCTTACCCGTGATGTAAACATCCACCATTCCTATCACACCTTTATCAACGAGATAGGACATATATTCGCCTGCCTCAAGCATATCATCAAACACTTCATGCTTGCCGTAGGTCTTCTCATCTTTATCCGAATTATTATTTGCCGCATCATCCTTGCCAGATTGATCGTAAATATATGCAAAAGGATTCTCGGTCGTACCTTCTTCTTCGGTACCATTTTCCGTAGCATCACCGGTTTGGTCTTCACGAGTATCCTCATCCGTCAGATCAACATTTGTTGCAGCCTCCTCGGTAGTTGCTGCCGCATCTCCATTTACATAGAAGAATTCTTCTCTACCCTCAGGAACCTTCCTGTTCTGAGTCATTACCGGAGAATTCCCGGCAACTCTCTGCGGTTCATGTCTGCTTTCTATCTTCTCGATAGCAATAAGACTTGAGCTGATGACGATACAAAGCACCAGTAACACGGTAAGCAGCACCATTTTCTTTGAGCGCTTTTTATTTTCAGGATTATTGTCCATTATGTTATTGTTAACGTATTTATCTTCATTAAAAAAATTATTTTCGTCCATATTTCCACCCGGCAGAACCATTAAATATACTGTAAAATATTTTTTTCTGCTATTTTCAACTGATTATACCCGAAAAAATGTTTTATTTACAGCATATATATGGTTTTTTTACAAAATATTTTTTTTCATGACATACTTTGTTCATATTTGAGTTGTACTATAACTACAACGAGATAAGTTAAATCTTCTTTTCATAGTTTTCATAGTTTAGATAAGCAAAAAGAACCGCATCAGTTTGGCGGTTCTTTTTACGTTTCCCCGGAAACCGCTCTTCTTCGCGTTCTTTTTCCTGTACGCAGGTCTTTATTTACCATTGATAACCATAAGTTTAAAATCTAGTTATGCTTGTAATATCCTGACAATTATCATATAATATTTAGATAGATTTGTTCACAAGCCGATAACTGTAGTTATCTGCTTATTATAATTATTGGAGATGTGCGTATGATTCCTGATTATCATTTACATACAAGATTTTCCGGTGATTGCGAAACCGACGTTGAAGAACTTATCATGGCAGCAAGACGCCTTGGTATGGAATCAATCTGCATCACCGATCACAACGATATGGATTTTCCTGAAACTCCTGATGGTGTGACCTTTGATCTTGATACGGATAATTACATAGCCTATCTTAAGGAGCTGAAGTTGAAATGCCAGTCTCCCGACTTTCTTCAGAACGATATCGTTCCTTTCAGTCTGAGGATTGGTGTCGAACAGGGAGTCATGCCGTCAACCTGTGAAAAGCTCGAAGGTTTCAGCAGCAGGCATCCGGGTTTGGACTTTATAATCTGCTCCACTCATGTTGTTGATAATATGGATCCATACTATCCTGAATATTTTGAAGGCAAGGATGAAAAGGCCGCCTACAGGAAATATTTTGAAGATATACTGTATAATGTAACTCATTTCAGCGACTATAATGTTTACGGTCATCTCGATTATATCCTGCGCTACGGTCCGACCAAGGCTGACAACTTCAGATCAAAGGATTATCTGGAGATTTTTGAAGCTGCTTTCAAGAAGATGATATATGACAGCAAGGGAATCGAGATAAATACAGGCAGTCTCTACAGAGGACTCAGCTTTATGCATCCTCATGATGATATACTTAAGCTTTACAGGGAAATGGGCGGCGAGATAATAACCATCGGAAGTGATGCTCACCATCTTGAGCATATCGGCTATGCCTTTAACGATGCTGCGAAGAGACTCAGAAGCTTCGGTTTCCGCTTCTACTGCACCTTCCGTGATATGAAGCCGACCTTTGTTCCTATTGAAATATGATATACGATCACTCATCATAATAAACATCAGATATGCCTGTTCGTTCATCATTGAACAGACACTTAACAGACTCTGAAAAAAGGACGTAAAAATCATGCCTATTAAAATAGATAATGACTTTCCGGTCAAGAAAATACTTGAAGATGAAAATATATTTGTAATGGACGAAAATCGTGCAACCACGCAGGATATACGTCCGATTGATATTCTGATACTTAATCTCATGCCTCTCAAGGAGGACACTGAGCTTCAGCTGCTCAGAAGCCTTTCAAACACTCCTCTGCAGGTAAATATAACCTTTATCAGAACCGTTTCATACGAATCAAAGCACACTTCTCTTGCACACCTTGAGAAGTTCTATTCTGATTTCAATACGGTTAAGAACCGCAAATGGGATGGTCTGATAATCACAGGTGCGCCTGTTGAAAAGCTTGATTTTGAGGATGTCGAATACTGGAAAGAGCTCTGCGCCATCATGGAGTGGGCCAAGACAAACGTAACCTCCACCCTTCACATCTGCTGGGGCGCGCAGGCAGGTCTCTATTACCATTACGGTGTCAGAAAATTCGAGCTTCCGGCCAAGCTTTCCGGTATCTATCAGCAGTACACCGTTCACAGAAAGACCGAGATCGTAAGAGGTTTTGATGATACCTTCCTTGTTCCCGTTTCAAGATACACAGGAATAAACAGAGAGGACATTGAAAAATGTTCTGATCTCAGAATAATTGCTGATTCATACGTTACCGGTCCTTATATCATCATCGATAAGGACGGCAAAAATATTTTTGTTAATGGTCATCCGGAATACGACACTTACACTCTCGATCAGGAGTATAAAAGGGACATGAAGCGGGGACTCAATCCTGATATCCCTGTTAACTATTATCCTGACAACGATCCGGCAGAGGATCCGGTCAAGTCATGGCGATGTCATGCAAATATGCTTTATACAAACTGGTTGAATTACTATGTTTATCAGATGACGCCGTATGATTGGAGATAACTACGTTACGTTTCCTTGATAAAATACGATGCCCGTATGGTTAATCTCAGTAAGTATTACGATAGATTCAGGTATCAGTATACCCCTTCAGTTGTAGGTGAAATACGCCTTCAGGGGTACACTGATACCTGAATCATTTTTACTGATTTATTGAGATTAACCATACGGGCATCTTGTTGTTCTCATGCAAACAAAAGATACGAAATCAATCTTACATCTATATTTTAACGAAAACTGATCACTTCACTTCGTTATAAACTTTTTTTGTAAGCTTATATATAAAATTATTTCTTATAATAGATTATAATCACTTATATTTTCTTATAATTGCTTATTGTTGTTTATAATTGTTTATAATCTTGTTCAGATATTATTGGAACACCAAGTTCTTTGGCCTTCTTGTTTTTGCCGGAGTTGGATGTTATATCATTATTGATGAGATATGTTGTATTTTTTGATACAGAGCCGGCAACTTTGCCTCCGCGGGCTTCTATTTCGTTCTTAAGTTCGTCACGATTTGCGTAGGTTTCAAGGGAACCCGTTATGACGAAAGTCATTCCGGCAAGATCCTGCTCACTGCTTTTCTCTGATTTGATGATCTCAAGCATTGACGCAAGCTCTTCATATTGCTGAAGATTCTTTTCATTTGCAAAATATGCTGCAAAATCTCCGGCAATTACATCTCCGATACCTTCTATCTCACTCAGTTCTTCAACTCCCGCAAGCTTTATCTTGTCTATGTCCTCATCAAAATGCTTTGCGATAAGCTTTGCATTTGCAACTCCGACTCCCGGAATTCCGAGTGCATAGATAAATGCTCCTGCGGTAACCTTCTTGGACTTCTCCACAGCATCCTGCATATTGTTGTAGGATTTCTCGCCGAAGCCTTCCATATTTACGATTTCATCACGATGAGCAGATAACTTATAAAAGTCTGTATAGTTTCTGAGGAAGCCTCTGTCAACGAACTTCTCGATCGTTGCTTCCGAGAGACCGTCAATATTCATTGCATTTCTCGAAACAAATAGCGTGAATCCCTTGATATTCTTCGCAGGGCATTCCGGATTTTCACAGCAGAGAGTTTCTGTTCCGTTGTCATTCTTTATGACGGTCGGGCCTCCGCAGGAAGGACAAGTATCAGGTATTTCCAGTTTCCCGGAACGTGTCAGGTTCTCTGCAATCTGCGGGATTATCATATTTGCTTTATATACAGTGATCCTGTCACCGATGCCGAGAGCAAGCTCCTTTACAATACTTATGTTGTGGACACTTGCGCGGCTAACCGTCGTACCCTCAAGTTCAACAGGGTCAAATACAGCCACCGGATTGATAAGCCCGGTTCTCGACGGACTCCATTCGATCATCTGTAGGGTCGTCTCAGCCTGCTCGTCTTTCCATTTGAAGGCAATTGCATTTCTCGGGAACTTTGCGGTTCTGCCGAGACTTCTGCCGTATTCAACATCTTCAAAAGAAAGCACCAGTCCATCGGACGGAAAATCATTATCAGCTATCTTGTCCGAAAACCATTTAATGGTATCGATAATCGTATCAGGCGTAACCTTCTTATATTCTACAACCTCAAAACCAAGTCCTGAGAGAAATTCAAATCTCTTTATAAAAGAATTATCAAAGCTCTCCACAAGGGCTGCATCATCCGGCTCAACAAGAGAAAAAGCATAGAATCTGACATTTCTCTCAGCCGTAATCTTACTGTTAAGCTGGCGTACGGAACCACTGCAGAGGTTACGAGGATTTTTGTATTTTGCATCAATATCCGCGATTCCCGCATTGATCCTATCAAAATCAGAGTATGTAATAATCGCCTCGCCTCTGAGAGAAAGCTTACCCTTATAGGAAATCCTTGTAGGTATATTTACGAAGGTTTTCGCATTGGCAGTTATAACCTCTCCGATCTCTCCGTTTCCTCTTGTAACAGCCTTCACTAGTTCGCCGTTCTCATACGTAAGAACAACCGTAAGGCCATCCATCTTCCATGAAAGTACGCCCTCACGCCCGTTCAGCCATGCACGAAGTGCCTCAGGATCCTTGGTCTTGTCCAATGAAAGCATAGGCTGCGGATGTGCCTCCTTCGGAAGCTCCGAAACAACCTCATAACCAACCTTCTGTGTCGGGCTGTTTGATAATATCATCCCTGTCTCTTCTTCTAGTTTACATAACTCATCATATAAAGCATCATATTCAAGATTGCTCATGATCTCTCGATCCTCTGCATAATACGCCTTTGATGCTTCGTTTAATATACCCACTAATTCTTTTATTCTATCTACCTGGTTCATGTTTATCCTTCCGATTTCCTCTTTAAATGATACAAGCATCCACAATATGCAAATTCACGCATACACATATCTCCTCATCAGTGAAAATGTAATTGCGGAGATATATGCATACGTGAATATTATAATTCATCCGTTTTATCGTCTCATAAATGTATCGAAAAGTCCTCGTGCGAAGCTCTGGGTTACTTTGCGTCCGAATTTATCCATCTCTTTCTGACGACGCTCTCTCTCCTTTGCAGCCTCACGTTCTTCGCGTTCACGCATCTTCTGATATTCACGCTCCTGACGCTCTCTTTCCTTTTGCATCTCACGTTCATATCTCTGGCGTTCCTTCTCAGCCTCTGCCTGAGCCTTCATACGCTGCTTCTCAAGTTCGAGCTTTTCAGCCTCCATAGCAGCAAATCTCTCTTCAGCCTCCGCTCTTCTCTGAAGGAACTCAAAAGCCGAATCCCTGTCAAACGCACCGCTGTATTTTGAATTAAGTCTGTCATTCATTATTGCAAGATTTCTCTCGCTGTCATCTATTGCACCCATCTGACTCTGTGGCGGAAGTATCTTGGCCTGTTTAACGATGGTCGGAACCCCCTCCTCATCAAGAACAGAGATAAGTGCCTCGCCGGTACCAAGTGCCTGAAGCGCATCAACCGTATTTATCTCAGGATTTTCCCTGAAGGAGAGCGCAGCCGCCTTGATGTTCTTCTGCTCTGCAGGAGTATATGCACGAAGAGCATGCTGAACCTTATTTCCGAGCTGAGCAAGAACCGAATCAGGAATATCACGAGGATTCTGTGTTACGAAGAAGATGCCGACGCCCTTCGATCTGATGAGCTTGACCAGCTGATCAACCTTGGAAAGGAGCGCCTTCGGAGCATCATCAAAGAGCATATGTGCCTCGTCAAAGAAAAACACCATCTTAGGCTTCTCAAGATCACCGGCCTCCGGAAGCATCTCAAAGAGTTCAGAAATCATCCAGAGCATGAATGTCGCATACATCGTCGGGTTCAGCATAAGCTTCTGGCAATCGAGTATCTGTATTCTTCCTCTTCCGTCAACCTCAGGTATGAACCAGTCCTTAATATCGATGGCCGGCTCGCCGAAGAAGGTATCGCCGCCCTCAGCCTCGAGAGCAACCACCGCTCTTGTGATGGCTGCAAAGCTCTGCTTAGCCATATTTCCGTAGGTAATACTGTATTCATCAACCTTCTCGCTGACATGCTTGATCATAGCCTTAAGATCCTTGGTATCTATCAGAAGAAGCTGCTCATCATCAGCTATTTTAAATATAATAGTAAGAATATCCGACTGCGTATCATTCAGTCCGAGAACTCTGCCGAGAAGCATCGGCCCCATCTCTGAAATGGTTGTTCTGAGAGCAAGTCCGCCCTTCTGAAATACATCCCAGAAGGTTGCCGGATAAGCCTTGAGATTAAAACCTGCCTCGTTTAGATTCATCTTATCAACACGCTTCTGAACATTTTCGTTCATAACGCCCGCCTTGATCATACCCGCAAGGTCGCCCTTAGCATCCGCAAGAAATACAGGCACGCCTGCATCACTGAAGGACTCTGCAAGAACCTTAAGCGTAACAGTTTTACCTGTACCGGTTGCTCCTGCTATAAGTCCATGGCGGTTTGCCATCTGCGGATAGATATAAACATTTTCTTCCCCTGATTTTCCAACTAAGATCTTGTTGTCAAAATACATACTCCTTGTACCTCCCGATTATATTGTCATCATTATTATACTTCAGAATCCTTCTTGCTGCCCCTGCAGAGTCTTCTGAGTTCACTCTCCTCAACCGCTGAAAGTTCTCGATATTCTCCCGGTTTAAGATTACCCAGTTCTATATTCATCTCACGAATACGCTTAAGAAAGACCACTCTGTAGCCGAAATACTCGCACATTCTTCTTATCTGGCGGTTAAGCCCCTGTGTCAGAACAATTCTGAAAGAACGATTCCCCTGCTTAACAACCCTGCATTTCTTGGTAACTGTATCAAGGATCGGCACTCCGCCGCGCATACCCTTAAGGAAATCCTCGGTTATGTCCTGATCCACTCTCACGACATATTCCTTCTCATGACCATTTCTTGATTTCTGAATAGTATTTGCAAGCTCTCCATCCGTTGTAAGAAGCAGGAGCCCCTGCGAGTCCTTATCCAGACGTCCAACGTAGATCAGCTTTTCCGGATAATCAAGCTTACGGAATATACTGTCCTTATCAGCCTCCTTCGCCGTACAGACAAGACCAAGTGGCTTATTATAGACAAGTATTACCTTCTTCTGCTTCTCGCCTACAGGCTTTCCGTTATAGCGAATATCGTCTCCCGGAAAAACCTTCTGCCCTGCAACAGCAATCTCGCCATTAACAGTAATATTTTCTCTTTCAATCTCCTCATCAGCCTTTCTCCTCGACAGAATACCGGCTTCACTGAGATATTTATTTATTCTGATTCCTTCTGATTCAGGCATATGTATCAACCTCTTTTACAGCAATATATTTACACATCGTTTATATATTCATAGACCAAATATAACATCAAACATAAACATGCATGCATAACGACAGAGATGTCATGATTCTAATCTAATCAAAACAATATCATTCATTTAACACAATATATATTACCATATCTCCGACTATATGGCACTTGTTTTATTCATAATTTTCTGTCTGTCATGCATCTGAAATGCATCTCTCAGCCTGTCTATATTCTTAAGTATAAGACATGTAAATTGCCACTCGACGTTAATAATATTAAGCAGATATATGTTTTTGCTAAATATTTTTAAAAAATGCACTTGAAAAACGCCTCATAATTATATATACTTATATTCGTTGCATAATACAGTCTATTGCATCATCGCTGATTGCATCATTATTTAATCATATATTTTATATCGTTGTGAATAATCATGCAGTATTATACATCATCGCTGATCGGATCATTATGCAACACAATGCATCAATAACCCATCAATGCATAAAACAAATCATATAATAATCAGAGGATCCATACAAGTGTGGCATAAGCCATTCGACCCTCCGAAAAAACAAGGAGCAAATATCATGGAAAAGATGGATAAGATAGACAAGAAGCTTCTGAGCCTGCTTCAGGAAAATGCAAGATATCCGCTTAAATATCTCGCAAGCCAGGTATTTCTTTCATCACCGGCTGTTTCAGCCCGTATCGAAAGACTTGAAAAGCAGGGAATAATCAGCGGTTACCACGCTGATGTTGAACCGATAACTCTCGGTTATCATATAACTGCATTTATCAACCTTCAGCTTGAACCGAAGCAGAAGCCAGACTTCTATCCTTTCATCAGTTCCTGCCCTAACGTTCTTGAGTGCAACTGCGTTACCGGCCAGTTCTCGATGCTGATCAAGGTATGTTTCCCAAGCACCCAGGCGCTTGACACCTTCATCGGTCATCTTCAGGAATTCGGTAAGACTGAAACCCAGATAGTATTCTCTACACCTGTTAAGAGCAGAGGGATAAATATAACTGAGATTGAATAACCTCTAAGCACAACTATTTCAAAATAGACACGGATTATTATCCGTAGGCTAATTATCACTTATTCTCATAGAATAAAACACCTCAATATAATTATGACAACTAAGGAGCAGATTATCACTCATCTGCTCCTTATCCTTTTGTCAACAACTATGTTGACATTTATTTTTTATTGCTTTGTATCATTTCACAACCTTACCGTTCTGTATCTTATATGACTTACCATCAAACTTTACAGTTCCGGAATATGTAAGCTGAACTCTGCCGTTCTTCACATACCATGAAGCACTGACTCCATCAACCTTGCCCTTAAAGATACCTTTCCGGGTTGAATCAACCTTACCATGATATACGTAATACCAGTAATTTCCATATTTTGCAAAGGTAATTATCGACGTATCTCTGACGCCATTTCTCGCATAATACAGTACACCTTCGTAATTCTGAAGACCGGTCTTCGACTTATCAAACAGATAGTAAGCAACCTGTTTATTTGTAGTATAGGTCTTGTCATCAAGCGTTGCCGTAGCGGTGTAAGTCCTGACTCCTGCCTTTGTAAGAGTAGCCTTTGTAGTAATCTTATTTGTAATAGTCGCTGCTCTCTTTCTGGTATGACTTGAATTTCTGCTACAGGTAAACAGTGCTGTTGCCTTACTTGTTCCATTCCATGTCCACGTAGGAGTGCCGTAGCTATGTCCCTTGGCAGCTATAGTCTTATTCTTGTTTGATGTATAAGTCTTACCATTGATAAGTACTGTAGCAGTGTATGTTTTAATACCGGTTCCTTCACAGGTTGCAGCCTTTGTGGTTGTATTTGTTATTGATGCATCTACATTCTCCACATGTCCGCACTCTGAGCATGTAAACTTTGCTACTGCGGCCGTAGTTCCGGTCCATGTCCATTTTGGCTCACCATAGCTGTGACCCTTAGCAGCGATCGTTTTACTCTTATTTGCGGTATATGTCTTATTATTAAATACAACGTTAGCCGTAAACTTCTTTGTTCCCTTCTCTTCACAGCTTGCTTCCTTAGTTACAGTACTTGTTATCGATGCATTAGCAGTCTCCTCATGTCCGCAGCCATTTGTACATTCGAAGGTTGCAACAGCTGAAGATGTACCGGTCCAGTTCCAGGTTGGCTTGTTATAGCTATGACCAGTTGCCGGGATTGGTTCCGTATAAGAATCACCACACGAGCATGTAAAGGTCTTCACACCATCCTCTGTGCAGGAAGCTTCTTCTGTTATTGATCCTACATATGAGTGTTCATGAGGCGGCGCATCAAGAAGGACGAAATCATAATCATTCTCCTGCGCATATATGTGAGCTGCAGAATTTGTGTAACAATAAACTGTACAACCATGAATATATGGAAGGTCTTCGATTGTCGTCACTGTTGCCGGTATTTCTATCTTGGCAATATTACCATCTCCAAAACAATCCTCACACAAAGTAGTTACCCCTCCAGGAATAACCAATTCATCGAAATTAACACCATCAAAAGAATACGTCACCAACGTTGTCAAAGACTCAGGAAGTTCCACTGTCTTTAATTCCTCACAACCATAGAAAACGCACTCACCCAATGATTTGACACCTTTAGGAAGTTGTAAAGAGGTCAGATTGACACAACCACTAAAAGCATAATCACCTATTGATGTAACGCCTTCAGGTATAACTAAAGTCTTTAATCCAGAACATCCACTAAAAGCATGATCACCTATTGATGTAACGCCTTCAGGTATAACTAAAGTCTTTAATCCAGAACATCCACTAAAAGTACCTTCATCTATTGATGTTATTCCTGTCGGTATTGAAATGCTGGTAAGAGAATCGCAGCCTCCAAATGCATTTTTCCCTAAGCTATTCAGAGTTTTAGGCATCACAATACTTTCAATAGATGTTTCTTTAAAACAAGCTTCGCCAATACTCTGCATATTTTCCGGTAATACAATTCTCTTTATTGTTGCTTCTTTAAAAACACTTTCTCCCAATGTAGTAACGGATTCCGGCACAGTAAACTCTTCCAGTCCCTTACACTTATAGAAAGCATAATCTCCTATCTTTTTCAAAGTTGAAGGATAAGTTACAGTAAATCTTGATAAATCTGTTTCACTAAAAAAGTATTCACCCATTTCCGTTATACCTTCAGAAAACGTTATACTTTTCAGATTATTATAAGAATCAAAATCATCATAATCAGAACCTGAAGATAGTATTCCATTTGTTCCTTTTGTAAATATCAATTTTTCCAAAGAGTCATCGAAAGAATTGGACCATACATAAGCCGAATAAATATTGCATGGTATTGATTGTTCTTTTACTATCACATTTTTAAAAACGTCATATCCCATAAGTTCTAAAGAATCCGGCAATATGAGTTTTTGATCTGACACCTTGATATTATAAAAGCAATCATTCCCAATACTCCGAAGGTTTTTTGGCAGAACCGAATCAATAGTTAGTTTAGAACAATCATAGAAACATCTTGCACCCAGTTCTTTCAAACTATTCGGAAGATTAATTCGGGTCATATTCGAGCAATTCTCGAAGCACCCTTCCTCAATAATCTCAACATTATCCGGTAACGATATCTCTTCAAGTGCGGAGCAGTAGGCAAAAGCATACTCTCCAATCCCCTTTAGAGAATTCGGTAGAGTTACATCTACCAGCGCTATACAATCATTGAAGTTAAGATCCCCAATATACGTTATGCTATCATCAAAACTTATTTCTGCTAAACTTGTCGAATCAGAAGCTAATGAACTTCCATAATCAAACTCTTTCAATGTATCATTTTGCCCATGATTATTCTTCATTCTACCAGTATGTCCATAAGTAAAATGAATGGATATTAGGTCATTCGTAGAGAAGTTTCCTTCAGATGCCCTGTCAACCGGTATCGTTACATATTCTATACCAGTACATCCACTAAACGCATTCCAACCAATAGTCAAAACAGAATCAGGAATGACAACTTTTCTTATTTTCTTACAATCATTAAAACAGTGATTGCCAATACGAGTAATTGTATCAGGAATAACAAGCTCGTCTATTTCATTATTGTTTTCATACCATCCATAATCCCCGTAATACTGTGATTCAATCCATAGCCTGTATGTCTTTGGCTCATGTGCATCGCCAATTCCTGTTACAAAGAACTCAACCAAGCTGGATACATTTTCCACCACACTGCCTATATCGCCTTTAAAAAGAAACAAAAGATTTCCTAAATCCACGACACTATCCTGCATATTTTCTATTGCATCTAAAGATGTTAGTATAATACTCTTTGCCTGATTGAATTCAACTAAAGTATGTATTGTTATTTCCGCTTCATCCTCTATACTGTCAAGAATAGCCGGTTCACATTCAGCCCATTCATCGAAAGTTAACGTATCATCATTATCTTCTTCATATTCAGCCTTTGCTTCATAATATTCCTGCATAGCTGTATCTGTCTTTTTATAGATTTCTTCTATCCTGTCATATTCTTCACGATATGAACTAATAAATCCAGCTATATCATTCATTTTTGTGATTTCTCCAAAAACTCCTCCTGACAAAGCATTCAGAAATCTATTCTGAGATGTTTCACAAATACTCTTCAGAACATCAACTTCTGCAATAATTCTCGCTTCATATTCTAAGAATTGTACATTGATACCATTTGATGCCAAAAAAGCAGCAATAGACTTAAAAATGAATTGTTTATTTTGATAATCTGATAGAGTAGGTGCTATCTGTTCAATCATTTGAACAAATGACTGGGTACTCTCAAGCCCAGTATAAGATCTATCTTTGGATCTTTCGAATTGAAATAAGAAATTGTTGTATATATCACCTTCCGCGATGAGTTTATGATCTTTTCCATTTCTTCCAAAGCCCCATTTATCAAGAGGCATAGTTGGTACCACATCACCTGGGATGTTATAATTATGAATATTATTTAGTGTTTTATCTGCATTTGTACTTACTCCTGGACAAGCATAAGTGTATCCAAACACATCAGATGTGCTGAAAAACTGAGAATATTCATTAGAAATCGACGCTGCAACAATATTTGCTACAGCCGCACCTCTGCTATGACCTGTAACTAATATCTTATTAAACTTCGATTTTGCATAAAAAGGTATTAAAACATCAAGTTTTTCCATAACTTGAGCCGCCGCTATCGAGAAACCTTCATGGTCATCATTATTTCCGACATTAAAATTACTAAACCATTCTTCATTTTCATAAGTACCTCTTATAGTAAGCAAAAACAGTTGATAACCATTAACCTCTTTGTGTCCAAAACTAAATGCTACAAAATCATTGTCATCATAGGTTGCATCTCTATCATAATAAAATGACTTAAATGAAAACCCCATATGACTGTAAATACTTTCCAAATCCTCTTCATTATATGCAGCTTCAGAAAGATTAATACCAATCTTGGTCATATCAGTATACTCATGATTTGCGTCCTTCATAAACATATTGTCATTATAGATAAATGAATAAACCATCGGTGTATACGGACAAATTGTTGTATCATCATATCCTTCTTCAGCCTTAACGATTTCTTCATCCTCGTCAACTTCTTCTCCATCAAGATCACGCAACACATCTCCCTGACCGATGCTGTGCCCAACAGTACCGGCAGGTGCAGCCGCTTCAACCTTTTTAGCGCTTCCGCCAATGACAGCCCCCTGTCCTGTCAGAATCGAAAGTGCCATAGCTATGGCCATCATGATTGACAGCCATTTACTCCTTCTCCTCTCTTCTTTCATGCTACACATCCTCCTCTCGTTACCCACTATCATAAATACAAAACAACAGACGCAGACCTTTAAGGATCATTACGTCTGTTTTTTTTACATAAATATATGTAAAAGTGCAAAACCAAATACACTTATATTTTACTATTTTAACTGCTAAAAAACAAGCATTATCAGTCAAAGAAAGGAGCAGTTGATCACTCATCTGCTCCTTGTTATTTAGTTCACAACCTTACCGCCTTTTATAGTATAGGTCTTGCCATTATATGTTATCTTGCCGTTATAATCGAACTGTACCTTACCGCCCTTGCAGTACCATGAACCGTTTGAATTTGTTCCTATACCTGTAAAGTTGAAATCAACCTTTCCATTCCTGCAGTACCACCAGCCAAGTGAATTATTTGCTACGCCTGTGAAACTAAAGTCAACCTTACCTCCGCTGCACTTGAACCAGCCGTTTTCGTTCTTCTCAACCGTATTACAGTTGAAATCAACCTTTCCATTGACTATACGCCACCAGCCGAGTGAGTTCTGTGCAATACCGGTATAATTAAAATCAACCTTACCATTGGCGATACGCCACCATCCAAGTGAATTCTTCTCAACCGAATTTACAAACTGAACCTTGCCGCCACTCACAAACCACCAGGCGCTCTCTCCGTTCACAGTTCCTTTTATGACATCCTTCATATTGAAGTCAACTTTACCTTTCTTGCAATACCACCAGCCGGAAGAATTCTTCGCAAATCCAGTAAACGTCGTATCAACCTTACCTTTCTTCAGCTTCCACCATCCGTCAGAACCATTAACAGTTCCCTTAACCACGTCATTTGAACTCATACCTGCAACGCCTTTAACGCAGTAATAATATGAACCGTTATACTTAGCCATTCCCGTGTAAGTAAGGTTGATCTTGCCATCCTCCACATAATAATATGCCTTCTTGCCGTTGTAGGTCATATTTACAAGGCCGTCATTAAGCTGGATGATATATGCATCATCACCTTTTATAGCATAACAAACACCATTGACATACTGTGAGATATCATCGTATTCAAATGGAATGATGGTTTTTCCTGCATAATCGATTGCACCATATTTGCCGTTTTTCTTTACAGTGAACACTCCACCGCCTTCACCAAAAGCGCCTTCATACTTGCAGGATATTACTGTTTTTCCTTTCTTATCAATATACCCATACTTGCCGGTTGATTCCTCAATAACATAAGCATAACCATCTTCAGAATATGCACTATAAAAATCATATTTATCTGTAGAAAAAACTACTTCACCTTTCCCGTTAATTCTCTTATATTTTCCATTTTGTGTCTGCATCCATATATTATCACGATAATAATTTGATAAATCTGTGCAATTTTTAAATGGTCCAAGGACTGTTTTCCCATTGTAGTCCATATATAAAACAGTTCTTTCTTCCTTCCCTTCCTCATATCTGGTGAAAGTGCTTATACCATGATAAAAATCCCGATAAACACTATACCCCTCAGGTATCTTAACCGTACTTACCTTTTTCCCCTTATTATCGAAATATAGAACAGCACCATCATTCTCTATGCGAACATAATCAGTAAAAGGATCAATGTAATAAATGGTTTGTGTGTTCTTTTTGATATATTTTATAAAATCACTGTTACTTGGATATGCATTACTTCCATCTTTCCTGACAGGAATATAAAGATCTTCGCTATATTTATATTCCGGATAGCCGTACATCTTCATTTGACCGGAACGATCAGAATAGATGATTCCACTATTGGTGCATTTGACATAATCATTCTGGCCTTGAGACCCCGGAAATTTACTTTTAACCTGGTCTCCAACAACATACTCGGCTTGTTTATTGATTACTGCATACCCCCAGCACATATCAGCCCAATATGCATAAATAACTCCCAGTCCGCCATAATTTCGAACGCCATAATTCCCGGATTCTTTAGAAAGATCAATCTTCATCTTCGTAACCGTTATCGGGTAACTTGTTGCGGCATCAACCTTTTTTCCGGTCTTGACACTGTTTGTAGTCAAAAGCGAAACCACAAACATAAATGCCATGAATGTAAACAAAACGCTCCTTTTCTTGCTCTTTCTCATACCTTCTTCACCCTCTCCTTTAAAATATTAGACGTTTTCAAGATGCCCGTTATTTAAAAACAACAGACACAGACCTTTAAGGATCATTACGTCTGTTGTTTAATTTAACTTATTATTTTACAACCTTACCGCTCTGGATCTTATATGACTTACCATCAATCTTAACGGTACCGGAGTAAGTCAGCTGAACTCTGCCCTTCTTTACGTACCACGAGCCGCTTACGCCATTAACCTTGCCCTTATAGATACCTGTAAGAGATGTGTTTACTTTACCATGATATACATAGTACCAATAACCCTTATACTCAGCAAAGGTTATGATTTCTGTATCCCTTACGCCCTTTCTCGCATAGTAGAGCACTCCATCATAGTTCTGGAGTCCTGTCTTGGTCTTATCAAACAGATAATAAGCAGCCTGCTTGGTGGTTTTATAGGTCTTATCATCAAGAGTTGCAGTTGCCGTATAAGTCATTACCCCTGCTTTAGTCAGTGTAGCCTTCTGTGTGATCTTGCTTGTAATTTCCGCTATTCTCTTTCTGTAGTGACTCTCATCCCTTCTGCATGTGAATGTTGCTACAGCCTTGCTTGTTCCTGTCCATTTCCAGGTTGGCGCACCGTAGTTATGACCCTTTGCAGCAATCTTTACAGTCTTCCTGTTTGTGTATGTCTGACCATTAAACTCAACTGTTGCGGTAACAATCT
>CAMNMC010000119.1 GCA_946544235.1 uncultured Lachnospiraceae bacterium
AGATGTCCAAAATGGAAACAACTGTATGATCAGTGGGCTTGGGCTTCTTCCGGTTCATACTTCCATGAAGAAGGAGAAGACGAGAAGGCAGGTCAGCGGAACCCTTCCGGAGATGGCAGGGATTTTTAAGTCTCTGTCGGGAAAGAAATATTCAGGCTACGAGATTCATATGGGCGAGAGTGTGTTTGATCATAGTATTTCTCTTGTCAGGGGTGATGGTCATGACGTGCCGGATGATGTGAATCAATATGACAGAGCGAGTATAGATCAGAGTGATATAGGCTTGCATAATGTGGCTGGTGATTACGAATCGACTGAACGAAAAAAAACGAATGCATATGATAGTACTATCGTCAACTATGGAAATGTTTACGGCACATATATACATGGCATATTTGATGATTCCGATATAGCATGGACGCTTGTCAGGACGCTGGCAGAGAGAAAGGGACTGGAGCTTTCAGATACTGAGAATAGAGCAGTTTCTTACAGAGATTTTAAGGAGCAGCAGTACGATGCGCTCGCGGATGTTCTGAGGAACAGCCTTGATATGGAATATATTTATTCTATAATGTGATATTAATTAAGTGATATTAGTTTAGTGACATAAAGAAATAATAACCGTTCAGGGCATTGGTTATGTGATCATACACAGATATGATCGCTATGGTGATGCAATGATCGGTTTAAATAATAGATTGGTAACAGGTAAATAAAATGAGCAGATCAGATGATATAAGAAATATAATTGAAGGAGATTTCGGAAGACCGGGACCGATAGATGAGACCGCAATGGGACTCGTCAGGAAGAGGCTGGACAGTATCGCAAAGCCTCTTGACGGACTGGGGGATTTTGAGGAGATTCTTGTCAAAATAGGCGGTATAGCTGGTTCTGACAGGATCAATATTAAAAAACGCGCTGTTATTGTTATGTGCGCAGACAATGGTATCGTAGAAGAAAATGTGAGCCAGGTGGACAGCAGTGTTACCAGAGATGTGGCTAAGCTGATGTCGGAACAGATAAGCTCGGTAGGCATTATGTCCGGAGTGGCAGGCTGTGATACATTTCCGATAAATATCGGAATCAAGGGCGAGAAAATACCGGGACTCATTGACATGAAGATTGCCGACGGAACGGCTGATTTTCTGAAGAGACCGGCGATGAGATTTGATGATGTATTTCAGGCAATCAGCGCGGGAATAGAGCTTGTCGGAACACTTAAGGAAAAGGGTTATTCCATGATCGCAACGGGCGAGATGGGAATCGGAAATACAACCACCAGTGCGGCAATCATTGCTTCGGTGCTTTTCAGGATGCCGGAGGAAATAGTCGGGCGCGGTGCAGGACTTCCGGATGAAGGCCTTCTGCACAAGATAAATGTTGTAAGAGAAGCGCTCAGATTCCATGAGCTTGATACAGGTCCGAGGGATATCATAGATATCCTTTCACGGGTCGGTGGGCTGGATATTGCCGGGCTTACAGGAGTTTTCGTTGGCGGTGCCATACACAGGGTTCCGATATTGATCGATGGTCTGATAAGTGCAACCGCAGCTCTTGTAGCGGCAAAGCTTATGCCGGAATGTGTGGATTATATGATAGCTTCCCACATCGGAAATGAGCCGGGAATGAGATATGTTTTTGATGAGCTTAAGTTAAAGCCCGTGATAAATGCAGGACTCCGACTTGGTGAGGGAACCGGCGCGATAATGATGTTCCCACTCCTTGATATGGCGGTTGAACTGTACAATAAGGGCGTCAGCTTTGAGGATATCAAGCTGAAAGAATATGAGAGATACGATGTCTGATATAATAGGATAGTAATACATTAGATATTAAATGATCTGTTTTGGTGTTGATAATAAATGTTACATGTAGTGATCGGCGGGAGCGCCTCAGGCAAATCTGAATATGCGGAGAATCTGTTACTATCTCTTTCGGGTGATGAACCGGTTGATTATATTGCAACCATGAAATGCTCGGATGAGGAAACGTGGGAGCGGATAGTTCGACACAAGATGAGAAGAGACGGCAGCAGATTTGTTACGATAGAACAGGAGAGAAATCTGTCAGAAATCGATAAGAATCACCTGCATAATTTTGGCATGCTTGAATGCATGTCCAATCTGCTTGCAAATGAGATGTTTTCAAGCGATGCGGCTGAGCAATCGAATATGACAGATGTTAATGGACAGACTAAACCGGATGCTGATCAAAGATGTGAATCAGACGAACAGGCAGCAAAGCGGGAAAATGAGAAGTTGATCATTAATTGGTCAGCAGAAAAACTCGCAGAGGATATCTCTGCTCTCGCTGAGCATTATAAAGAATTCGTAGTTGTAACAAATGATATATTTGAGGACAGCATTATTTATGATGAAGTGACTCGCGGATATATAAGGGAGCTCGGGGAGCTTAACAGATTCCTTGCCGAGAAGGCCGGGAGCGTGACGGAGGTTGTCTGCGGTATTCCGCTGACTATAAAGTGATGAGAGGACTGTTAACCGCATTTTCAATATATTCAAAGATACCGGTTCCGAAGCTAAGGTGGAGCGATAAGGATATGAAGTACTCGCTCTGCTTCTTTCCTTTTGTAGGAGCCGTTATTGCTGCGCTTATGGCAGGCTGGCAGCTGCTCGCGGAGGAACTCTGCTGCGGAAATATACTGCGAACTGCGGTATTTGCGGCGATATCTCTTATTGTGACAGGCGGCTTTCATGTGGACGGTTACATGGATACGATGGATGCGCTGCATTCCTATAAGAGCCGTGAGGATAAGCTGGAAATCCTTAAGGATCCTCACATCGGAGCCTTTTCAGTGATAATGGTGATACTGTATTATCTGCTGTTTATCGGTTTTGCTTCAGAACTTGGAGGAGTTGATGATGTGATACTTGCCGGAAGCGGTTTTGTAATATCAAGAGTGTTCAGCGGACTGATGGTAGTATATCTGAAACCGGCAAAGGGCGATGGAATGCTGAAATATTTCAGTGACACCGCAGGAAAAATGGTTGTAACATTTTCGCTGGTACTGGAGCTGGTACTTCTAAATGTATTGGTTTCAATCCTTGTTTCTCCGGTCGTTCTGATAGAAACAGCGGTTGCAGTAATTTTCATAGCATATTACAAATACAAAACCTACAAGGAGTTCGGCGGAGTAACCGGCGATACGGCAGGATATTTTGTGACGATATGCGAGCTGTTGACCTGCATGACGGTTGTTGTGGCAGGTGTGATTTGATATTAATGATTGCTGCAGTGCTAATGAATACCACGATGATATATCATACATGTTGATTATGTACGTGTGTTGCGTGTTGCGGCGTGGAGATGAATCCGGAATGAGAATAGTATTATATGTCGGTGGTCATGCTTCGGGCATGAATCGGATAATTGAAAATAAATATGGAGCAGCTCAGGCAGTGATAAAGAATCTGCATCTATGGATCAGAGAAGAACTTATTAATATCGAGAATGATACTGTGAGTGGAAAGAGCAGTGATTCTTTTCGGAAGGATATGCAGGGTAACAGATATGATGTTCTGACGGAGATGATCAAGCTGAAGCTGGATGCTCTTTTGACAGAAGTAAATAATAATCTACTGGCGAAGGACAGGGTTGATAAAACAGGTGCGATGAATCAGCATAACGAGGTTGACGTTGTTATCAGCTCGGATCTGATCGGCAGCGGCATCGTTCCGATGGATGCCTTCGACAGATGCTGGAGAGAGGTTACCGGAAGAGTGCTGACTGATATCGCGAGTAAGGCTGATGAGGTTTACCGAGTTACCTGTGGTATAGAGCAACGTTTGAAATAACCGCAAGAAGCATTAATAAATAATGGCTGTAATCTGACAGGTCTGAGGAGAAAAAGAAGAGAAAGTAAATGAGAATAGAACTTACAATGATCCGTCATGGAAAAACAAAACTGAATGAGGAGAACAGATATATAGGCTGTAAGACAGATATAAGTCTGTCCGAGCTTGGCAGGAAGGAAATAGAAGAGAAGGCAGCTACGGGATACTATACCATGGAGCCTGAGATTATATTTTGCTCTCCGATGAAGAGATGCCTTGAGACAGCGGATATCATATTTCCGGGCAGGGAGAAGATCGTAATAGATGAACTTTACGAGATTGATTTCGGACTCTTTGAGGGAAAGAATTATTCGGAACTGAATGGTACGCCTTCTTATCAGGAGTGGATCGACAGCGGTGGCAAGAAGGTTTTCCCTGAGGGTGAATCGATTGATCATTACTGCGACAGAGTCATGAAGGTAATCGAGAGAATTAAACACATTATCGATGAAAATATTATGTTGAACCATACAGATAATAGTGCTGAGAATAATAATTCCGTTAGCAAACGAATAAGTGAAGTGGGAGATATCAACCGTGTTGTCAGTATTCATGAAAATTGTGGTCAGGATGAGGAAAACAAAACAGTCAGAGATTGTTATAATGACGAGGAACGTGTTTTCTGTGCTGCGCTTGTCTGCCACGGTGGAACGATAATGGCTGCAAGAAGCGTTATTGAAGGCAGGGAATACTACGATAAGATGTTAAAGAACGGCGAAAGCTGTCTGGTGGAAATATGAATCATTTGATCGCATTTGTTTCAGGTTTCATACTTGATCTTTTATTTGGTGATCCGCATTTCATGCCTCATCCGGTTAAGGTGATGGGGAGACTGATCGGATTTCTGACGAAAAAGCTGAATAACGGTTCCGGAAGGAAAGCGAAGGGCTTCCTGATGATGCTCTTTCTGATCGTTTTTTCCGGTGGGATGAGCTTTCTTATATTGTTTTTTGCATATGATCTGAATCAATATTTCGGAATAGTTATTGAGGCGATAATGACCTATCAGTGCCTCGCGATTAAGCAGCTTCGCAGGGAGAGTATGCTGGTCTACAGAGAACTTAAGAAAAATGACCTTACGAACGGCCGCAAGGCTGTATCGATGATAGTCGGAAGAGATACGGAAAGCCTCAGCGCGGAGGGCGTTACCAAGGCTGCGGTTGAAACTGTTGCTGAAAATACGTCCGACGGAATTATCGCGCCGATGCTCTTTCTTGCAATCGGCGGACCTGTGCTTGGAATGATCTATAAGGCTGTAAATACAATGGATTCCATGGTTGGTTACAGAAACGAGGAGTTTGGCGAGTTCGGATTCTTTCCGGCTAAAACGGATGATGTACTGAACTATCTTCCGGCAAGAATCAGTGCTGTATTTATGATTTCTGCCTGCAGTACCGGCAGGGATTTTGATGCGAAGAATGCATATCGGATATGGAAGCGAGACAGAAGGAAGCACGCTAGTCCGAATTCTGCACAGACCGAAGCAGTCGCGGCTGGTGCACTGCATGTTCAGCTTGCGGGTGATGCGAGCTATTTCGGTGAGATCCATCACAAAGAATTTATCGGTGATCCGGACCGTTCTCCGGAAACAGAAGATATAAAGAGAATGAACGACCTTATGTACGCAACTGCATTTCTCGGAGAGATTATTTCGATTCTCGGAATCGTAACGGTGATGCTGCTCTAGGGAGCGTGTTGATTTTTATAAACATATACCACTTGACAATATTGTCAGGTGGTATTATTTTTTAATTTAGATTAGTATATACTAACGGATGTTAGAAATATATAATATCGGTATGGATTGACAAACCAAAAGAAAAGTTCAGGAGGGAAAAGGTTATGTTTGAAGTGAAAAAATTATGTATGTTTCTTGGTGGAGCACTGTTTGGTACGGCAGGCGTAAAGCTTCTCAGCAGCAGGGATGCGAAGAAGGCCTATACGCATGTGACAGCGGCAGTGATGAGATGCGCGGATTCCGTGATGGAAACGGCTACGAATATCAGAGAAAACTTTGAAGATATCAAGGCTGATGCACAGGAAATAAACGAGAAGCGTCGCGAAGAGGACAGACTGAAGGAAATTGAAGATGCTAAGGCTGTTATCGCTGAGGCAGAGGAAAGAATATCAGCTCTGGAAGCAGAAGCCGAGGAAGAGGCATCTGAGGACTCAGAAAGCGCGGATGGAAATATTTCTGAGATAGTGACTGAGTAGGGTGCCTATATATGAAATGTAAGATTTTACATGAATCAAAAAACAGGATGCGTGTGCATCTCTATCGGAAATATATGACCTGCAGTGAGGCAGACAAGGTTGAGTATTTTCTTCTCGGACTGCCTTATGTTAGTAATGCCAAGGTCAGAGAAAGAACCTCCGATGCGACTATAATCTATGATTCGCGGAAGCGTCAGGAACTGATAAAGGAACTTTCGGGATTCAGCCTTAAGAATACCGAGGTTGCTGTTCCGGATCATACTGCCAGGGAACTGACACACAGCTATCAGGACAGGATGTTTTATCTGATTGCCAGACGAATTGTAACGAGAACTGTATTTCCAATTTCAATTAGAAATATAATTACAGCTGTTAAGGCTGTGCCATATATTTTGGAGGGTGTCAGGAGTCTTGCCCGAAGAAAACTTACTGTGTCGGTTCTTGATGCATCTAGTATCACGGTTTCTATGCTCAGAAGGGACGCTGACACTGCCGGAAATGTTATATTCCTGCTCGGCGTCGGAGATCTGATGGATGAATGGACAAGGAAGAAGTCTGTAGCCGATCTTGCCAGTGCTATGTCTCTTAACATAGATAAGGTATGGAAGATTGATAATGGTGAGGAAAAACTTGTTGATATAAACCGTATCAGACCGGAGAATACGATAGTAGTAAGAACCGGAAATATGATTCCGCTGGATGGTCTGGTAGCAGATGGTGTGGCTGAAATCAATCAGGCATCGATTACGGGAGAGAGTCT
Source organism: uncultured Lachnospiraceae bacterium (assembly GCA_946544235.1). Lineage (GTDB taxonomy): Bacteria > Bacillota > Clostridia > Lachnospirales > Lachnospiraceae > Eubacterium_Q. The sequence goes on from CAMNMC010000119.1 coordinate 6,830, forward strand.
GCCTGTTCATAAGGAACCGGGCGGATATGTATATGCCGGTACCGTTCTGGAAGAGGGCGAGATCAGAATTACTGTTAAGAAAAATGTAGGTTCGGGACAATACGACCGTATCGCCCGCATGATTGAGGAGTCGGAGAAGCTGAAGTCAACGGCAGAGGAAAACGCCTTCCGGATGGCTGATAAGCTTGTTCCATATACCTTTGGCGCAACTGCATTAACATATTTACTCACGAGAAATGCAACAAGAGCAACGTCAATCCTTATGGTAGATTTCTGCTGCGCACTTAAGCTGTCGATACCGATCGCAGTGCTTTCGGCCATGCGTGAAGCCAGCCAGCATCACATATCAGTCAAGGGTGGTAAGTTCCTGGAGAAGGTTGCCGAGGCAGATACGATAGTCTTCGACAAGACCGGAACTCTGACCTATGCATGTCCGACTGTGAAGGATATTGTGACATTTGACGGATCGGATAAGGACGAGATGTTAAGACTTGCGGCATGCCTTGAGGAGCATTACCCTCACAGTGTTGCAAATGCAGTTGTTAAGGCTGCGGAAGAAAAGGGCCTTGTTCACGAGGAGAAGCATTCGAAGGTTGAATACGTTGTGGCTCATGGAATTGCAAGCTCGATCGATGGAGAGAAGGTTGTTATAGGCAGCTATCATTTTGTATTTGAAGATGAGGGCTGCGTAATCTCTGATGATGAAAGAGAGAAGTTTGAGAAGCTTTCAGACGCGTATTCTCACCTTTATATGGCTATCGGCGGCAGGGTTAAGGCTGCGATAATGATAGATGATCCTGTAAAGAAGGAAGCGAAGGAGGTTGTGAAAAAGCTTCAGGCACTTGGGCTTAAGGTTGTTATGCTTACCGGTGACAGCAGCAGGGTTGCAAAGCGTGTTGCCAGAGAGCTTGAGGTTGATGAAGTGAGGGCTCAGGTTCTGCCTGAAGATAAGGCAGCGTTCATAGAAGAGGAGCATGCAGCGGGAAGAACCTGCATAATGATAGGTGACGGTGTAAATGACTCGCCTGCTCTTTCTGTAGCTGATGCAGGTATTGCGATCAACAGCGGAGCGGCAATAGCAAGGGAAGTTGCCGATATCATGATATCGGAGGATGATCTAAATAGTCTTGTGACACTCAGGCGGCTTGGAGTTGAACTGAAGAAGAGGATGAAGGGCAACTATCATAAAATCGTAGGTTTCAATGCAGGACTAATACTGCTTGGAGCAACAGGAATCCTTCAGCCGACTATGACTGCACTCCTTCATAATGGATCTACGATCGCAATAAGCATGAGATCCATGACGGATCTTTTGGAAAAATAAAGAATAAAGCTCTGGAAAAATAATGAATAAAGTGACAGGAAAGCTGAATCGTTGAAGACTCAGCTTTCCTGCGTAAAAAGATAATTAACGATCATGGCTGTCAGCTCCTGCATGACAGCCTTTTTATTTTTGCCTTTTTTATGAAATACAGTATCATGAACAACTGCTTCAACGGTTGTAAGTATCATATAAACTGCTGTATTTATATCCCTGACTCTAAGTTCATCCTTGTAGGAGGCGAGGATCGAAGAAAATATTTCGGTAGCATGTTTTTTGTGAGACATTTCAATCTCTCTGAATTCATCAGACTGTTCAGAAAGAGAAGCAATCTCACGCTGGAATTCCGACTGATATTCATGACCCTCAAATACGATTGAGATATATAAATATACTGTTTCCTCGATAGAGAGATTCGATGTGTCGAGAGCAGTATTATTATTGGGATGACCGTCGGAACTATTACCGGAATCATTAGCGAATTCATTGTTGGAAGCATTGCCGGCGTTACTGACCGGATTCATCGGAGACAGAACAACACTGTAAATATCCGCAACCAGCTCCTTATAGAGCTCCTTTTTATCCTTGTAATATGAATAGAATGTCCCGATGGATACACCGGCTTCCTTTGCTATCTCATTTGAACTGGTAGTATGATAGCCCTTTTCGGACATAAGCTTCATGGCAGCGTCCTTGATGCGCTGCTTTTTTTCTATACTTCTTTTCTGCTTTGGTATGCGGATATCATTTTCGCCCATTATATTTACTCCCTGAATTGCAGCTATGCATGTCGGCATAGCTGTTGTTGAATACCTCGACTGAATGCCTGCCTGCACAATACTGACTGTACGGTGAATAGGCCGGCTGCAAATAGTAGTTGAATTATATATTACTTCCTCATTATAACTCGATAATGACAGTATATCATTCAGAAAAATAAAAATCAAACAAAATATGAGCGATAACTCATGTTTGTGTTGATAAGATAAAAATATGGTGCTGATATCCGAAATATGAGCGGTAGCTCATATTTGTAAATAATTATATCAGGACTGCTTTTCAGTCGGAAAGGAATAAATATGTATCTTGAAGTTAAGGGTATAAAGAAGAGTTATGGAGAGGGCGGCAGCTATATTCAGGTTTTGAAGGGAATTGACCTCTCGGTAGAAAAAGGAAATATGTGTGTTATACAGGGAACGAGTGGCTCCGGCAAGTCAACGATGCTTAACTGTATCGGAGGACTTGATAATGTGGATTCGGGTTCGATCAAGGTGGATGGAAAAGAGATAGTAGGACTGAACAATAATGCATTGTCGGATTACAGAAGAGACAGCCTCGGTTTTATATTTCAGTTCTATAATCTTGTACCAAATCTCACGGTAAGGGAAAATATAAAGGTTTGCGAGTATCTGACGGATGATCCTATGGATATTGACGAACTGCTGGATATACTGGGACTCGCCGAGCATCAGAATAAATTTCCGTCACAGCTCTCGGGCGGACAGCAGCAGAGATGTGCTATAGCAAGAGCGCTTGTCAAGAATCCTAAGCTGCTTCTCTGCGATGAGCCAACGGGAGCGCTCGATTCGAAAACCTCCAGAGATATTCTTGTTCTACTCGAGAAGATCAATGAGAAATATGGAACGACCATGCTGATCGTAACTCACAACAATGCCATCAAGAACATGGTTCAGCAGGTTGTGATCATGAAGGATGGAGAAATCAGGAAAAACTATATGAATGAGGAAAGAATTCCGGCTTGTGAATTGGAGGATCTGTAATGAAAACTTTAAACAGAAGAATAATAAGGGAATTTAAAGTTCATTTCGGAAGATATCTGGCACTGTTTTTTATGATAGTTCTCGGCATGTATCTGGTAGTCAGTATCGCCGGAATGGCAGAGACAACTATTGCCGGAAGTGATAAGTATAATAAGGAGTGTAACCAGCAGGATGGCCAGTTTACAACATTTATGCCGCTGACAGATGAACAGTTGTCGGATCTGGAACAGAAGTATGGTGACATAGAGAAAGTGTTCAGTATGGACGCTGAGGTTGACAGTATAAAGAAAACCGTATCCGGAGATAATAAGGATATTGTCAGAGTATTTAAGAAGAGAAACAGGATCGATCTTGTAAAGCTTGATGAAGGCAGTATGCCTGAAGCTGATAACGAGATAGTGATAATGAATCTTTACGCTGACAGAAATGATATTAGAGTCGGTGACACCATTGAGTTTGCGGGCAGGGAGTTTACGGTTTCGGGTATCGGATGTATTCCCGACTATAATCTGACAGTAAAAAATCCTTCGGACATGACAGCTGATCCGGAAAGCTTTGGAGTTGTATTTGTCACGGATAATGCTTATAAAGACCTGCTTGCTTCAGGTCGGATGGGAGGAGAAACCTATACCTATGCATATAAGCTTCGCAGCGGGAGCCATAGAGATCTTAAGGAGGCACTGAAGGATATAAATATAGCTAACCTCGAAACCTTTCATGAGAATAAGGATAATCCGAGGATAGCCAGTGATGCGGCGAGTGATGTTATACTGAAGAGGCTGGTAAGCCTGGTTGCGGGAGCGATACTTGTGATGCTTTTTGCTTATGTAATATCTGTATTTATCATTCATCAGATAAATGAAGAGAGCAGCGTTATCGGTACACTCTACGCAATGGGCGTAAAGAAAGGCTCGCTTATAAGGCATTACGTAATGCTTCCGACGGTTGTTACATTTATTGCCGGAATCATCGGAATGATCATCGGCTTCAGTCCGGTTGGCGTTGATTTTCAGATGCAGGACAGCTATCTCTATTACAGTATTCCGAAGATGGACAAGGTTTATCCACTATATATAATCATATACTGCGTAGTTATGCCGCCACTTATTTCCGTAATAGTAAATATTCTTGTTATCAGAAAAAAGCTTTCGAAGACGGCTTTATCCCTGATCAAAAACGAACAGGAGAACCTCGTTAAAGGCTCGCATAATATTAAAAAAGGCAGAAAGGAAAGAAACTTCCTTCGTCAGTTTACAGGAAGACAGATGTCGCGTGAAAAGAGAAGCGTATTTACCGTAGTTATCGGAATGACCGTGGCGCTCCTTATCTTCATGATCGGCCTTGACTGCTTTGTTCTCTGCAATAATGTTAAGAAGCAGAATATTGACGATATCAATTATGAATATATGTATATTCTGAAATATCCGATGGAAGAGGTCCCGGAAGCAGGTGAAGCCTGTTATGTTAAAAACCTTGCGGTGAATTATCTGGACTATACACTGGATGTAAATATGATCGGGATTGATGATGATAATCCATTCTATGATTTCAAGGCGAGCGGTAATAAAAAGGAGCTTGTGATCGCTTCATCGACTGCTCAGAAATATGATCTGGAGGTCGGAGATACATTTATTCTCGATGACAATTCGGAGGATGTCAGATATGCTTTCACGGTATCTGAAATAGTGCCTTATTCGATCGGGCTTACGGTTTATATGGATATCGATGAGATGCGCGAGCTATTCGGAGAAAGTGAGAATTACTACAATATGATCCTCTCCGATACAGAACTGCCGGTTGACAGCAGTCATATTTATGCTGTAACAAAGAGAACTGATATCGAAAGTGCGGCAGGCATCTTCGTTGACCAGATGATGTCGCTGATCATAATCCTTATAGCAGTATCAGTTCTGATCTTCGTGGCGGTTATGTATCTGATGTTAAATGTTATGATCGACAGAGCCGGATACGGTATCTCTCTTATTAAGATATTTGGCTACAGGATGAAGGAGATAAGGAAAGTTTATCTGGACGGAAACTTCTTTGCGGTTATACTTGGTGCATGTATCGCCATACCGATAGTTAAAATGATAGCCGATTCCATCTATCCATATTTTATCGCAAATACGGCCATGGGAATGGATCTTCACTTTGAATGGTATCTCTATGCGGAAGTACTGCTGGGCGTTGCAGTGATATATCTTGCTATAAGCAAAATACTGACTGCTAAGATCAAAAGAATTGTACCGGCAGAAGTTCTGAAAAACAGAGAATAAATGTATTTATAAATTAATAGGTTTTATTATTGACAAATACATGAGTTAGATATATGATACACACGTTAGTAATAACTAACTGTTGAGTAAATCATGCAGATCCTCTTTCTGTTGACAATAGCTAAGATCAGAAAGAGGAAGCCTGCGTGTAAGAAAAAGGAGAGGAGACATATTATGAGTTATCTGTCAATTGAAAAAGTTATCGGAAGAGAAATATTAGACTCAAGAGGAAATCCTACGGTTGAGGCTGAAGTTTATCTTGTTGACGGTACAGTAGGAAGAGGTACTGCTCCGAGTGGTGCTTCCACAGGAGAGTTCGAGGCACTTGAGCTTCGTGACGGTGATAAGAGCCGCTATCTTGGAAAGGGTGTTCAGAAGGCGGTTGAGAATATAAATACAGTGATCAATGATGTTTTAGTCGGAATAGATGCATCTGATACGTATGCAGTTGATGCAGCTATGATCAAGGCTGACGGAACAAAGGATAAGTCAAATCTTGGTGCAAATGCTATTCTGGCTGTTTCAATTGCAGCAGCAAGAGCAGCATCAATCGCACTTGACATTCCTCTTTACAGATTCCTCGGTGGTGTTCAGGGCAATAAGCTTCCTGTACCGATGATGAATATCCTTAATGGTGGTGCTCATGCAGACAGCGCTGTTGATACACAGGAGTTCATGATCATGCCTGTTGGTGCGCCTTCATTCAAGGAAGCTCTCAGATGGTGTGCAGAGGTATTCCACAAGCTTAGAAGCCTTATCAAGGATATGGGTGATGTTACAGCTGTAGGCGATGAAGGTGGTTTCGCTCCAAATCAGTTAAAGAGTGATGAGGAGGCTATCGAGAAGATTCTTGAAGCTATTAAGGCAGCAGGCTTTGAGCCTGGTAAGGATTTCATGATCGCCATGGATGCAGCTTCTTCAGAGTGGAAGAGCGAGAAGGGCAAGGGCTTCTATAAGCAGCCTAAGTCAGGTAAGGAATTCACTTCAGATGAGCTTATTGCTCACTGGGAGTCACTTGTTGATAAGTATCCTATCATCTCTATCGAGGATGGTCTCGATGAGGAGGATTGGGAAGGCTGGCAGAGAATGACTGCTAAGATCGGTAATAAGGTTCAGCTTGTTGGTGACGATCTCTTCGTTACAAATACAGAGAGACTTGCAAAGGGTATCAAGCTCGGAGCAGCAAACTCTATCCTCATCAAGCTTAACCAGATCGGTTCGGTATCAGAGACTCTTGAGGCTATCAAGATGGCTCACAAGGCCGGTTATACAGCTATTTCTTCACATCGTTCAGGTGAGACAGCCGATACAACAATCGCTGATCTTGCAGTTGCACTTAACACATGCCAGATCAAGACCGGTGCACCAAGCCGCTCAGAGCGTGTAGCTAAGTATAATCAGCTTCTCAGGATCGAGGAGGAACTCGGAGATTCAGCAGTATATCCACAGATGGATGC